>JBJEOO010000072.1:0-3408 GCA_051880755.1 Hominenteromicrobium sp. | reverse complement strand
GGCGGCATCCACGGCCGCAACCGTCTGATGGGCAACTCTTTGCTCGACATCATTGTTTTCGGCCGCAATGCCGGTAAGGCTGCCGCCGCGAGAGCAAAGGATGTGGAGCTTGGCACCATGACGCTCGATCACATTGAGAAGTATGCGGAAGAGCTGAAGAAAGCGGGCCTCGAATCCGAGGATGTTTCCCCGCTGCTCCTGCCCAAATACGCGCGCCACGAGAGATAATCGGAGGCGGAGGTATTATGGACGTCATACTTGAGTGGTTTAAAAATGTGTTTTCCAATGATCTGATGATGATCTTTCTGATCGCCGTTCTGGGCTATCTGATCGGCAGCATCAAGATCTGCGGTATTGATCTGGGAACAGCCGGCGTTCTGCTGGTGGCGCTTGTGTTTGGCCATTTCGGCGTCGTGATCCCGGATGTGGTTAAGAACTTCGGTTTGATCTGCTTCGTCACTTCGGTCGGCTTGATTGCCGGTCCGAAATTCTTCCGAAATTTCAAAGTCAACGCAAAGTCTTACATCCTGCTGGGCGCGCTTATCATCATTACGGGCGCTCTGACCTGCGCGCTGGTGATTACGGTCTTTGGCGTACCGACGGATATCAGCGTCGGTATGATGGCGGGCGCGCTGACCAGCACGCCGGGCCTTGCGGCTGCGCTTGAGGCGACCGGCTCGCAGGCGGCTTCGGTCGGCTACGGCATTGCCTATCCCTTCGGCGTTGTGGGCGTCGTGCTCTTTGTGCAGCTTGTTCCGAAGATTCTGCACACCGATATGGACGCCGAGCGCGCCAAGTTTGAGGCGGCTGCCGATGTCAAGGTCGCAAAGAGCGACAAAAAGCGTTTTGAAGTCGATCCCATGGGCATCTTCGCACTGGCGCTGGCCATTGTGCTGGGCATTCTCCTCGCGAAGATCACGATCCCGCTGCCCGGCGGTGCATCGTTCTCGCTCGGCACCTCCGGCGGTCCGCTGATTGTGGGCCTGATCTTCGGCCATTTCGGCCACATCGGTCCGGTCAGCATCAAGGTGCAGAAGAACGTTCTGGAGTGCCTGCGTGAGCTTGGCCTGATGCTCTTCCTGCTGGGTGCAGGCGTGGAAGCCGGCAGCGGCTTTGTGGAGATCCTGAAGGAGCAGGGCGCTCTGCTCTTCCTCTACGGCGCACTGATCACGCTGGTTCCGATGCTGATTGGCTTCTTCTTCGCCACAAAGGTTCTGAAGCTGGGCGTGTTCAATTCGCTCGGCTCCGTATGCGGCGGTATGACCAGCACGCCGGCGCTCGGCACGCTGATCCGTGTGACCAAGACGGACGATGTTGCCTCGGCTTATGCGGCAACCTATCCGGTCGCATTGATTCTGGTTGTGCTTGCCTGCCAGATTTTAGGCGTATTCCTGTAAATGCTGCGGCGCCTGCGAAAGTGGGCGCCAAGGGCATTTATGCGGGTTTTTCTTATTCGGAAATTTACGACAAACTCATGCCAGGAGGGAATTATCCATTATGCGTGAAATTGAAGTCAGCCAGATCACAGATGTCGTTGAGCGGCTGTGCATCGCGGCGAACGAGCATCTGCCGGAGGACGTCAAGTGCGCCATCCGCACCTGCCGCGCCTCGGAGGACGGCGAGATTGCTCAGGGCATTCTCGACAACATCATCGAAAATTTTGAAATTGCGGACAATGAATGCGTTCCGATCTGCCAGGATACAGGCATGGCCTGCGTATTTCTTGAGATCGGCCAAGATGTGCATTTTGTCGGCGGCGACCTCACGGAAGCCGTCAACGAGGGCGTGCGCCGCGGTTATGACAAGGGCTATCTGAGAAAGTCCGTCGTCAAGGATCCGGTTCGCCGCGGCAATACCGGCGACAATACACCGGCCATGCTTTATACCGAAATCGTTCCGGGTGAGCAGGTCAAGATCACCGTCGGCCCGAAGGGCTTCGGCAGTGAGAATATGAGCCAGATCCGCATGTTCAAGCCGTCCGCCGGCCTGCAGGGCATCAAGGACTTTATCCTTGAAGTCGTGGAAACAGCCGGCCCGAATCCGTGCCCGCCGATGGTTGTCGGCGTCGGCATCGGCGGCACCTTTGACAAGGCGGCTCTGCTTGCCAAAAAGGCGCTCATGCGCCCGCTTGATTCCTCCAATCCCGATCCGTTCTATGCGGATCTTGAGAAGGAGATGCTCGAGAAGGTCAACCAGCTCGGCATCGGCCCGCAGGGCTTCGGCGGCAAGACAACGGCGATCGGCCTCAACATTGAGACCATGCCGACGCACATTGCCGGTATGCCGTGCGCAGTCAACATCAATTGCCATGTAACGCGTCACAAAACGGAGGTGCTGTAAAATGGAAAAGCATATTACACTGCCCTTGACCGCGGAGCTTGCCAAGACGCTCCATGCGGGTGACAGAGTTTTACTGACGGGTACGATCTACACCTCCCGGGATGCCGGTCACAAGAGAATGTGCGAGGCGCTCGCGCGCGGCGAGAAGATCCCGTTTGATCCGACGGACGCCACGATCTATTATGTCGGCCCGACGCCCGCAAAGCCGGGTCAGGTCATCGGCTCCGCAGGTCCCACGACGAGCGGCCGTATGGATGCCTACGCCCCCACCATGATGTCGGTCGGCGCAAGAGGCATGATCGGCAAGGGCGCACGTCTGCCCGAGGTTGTTGAGGCCATGAAGAAGTACAGCGGCGTCTATTTCGGCGCCATCGGCGGCGCAGGCGCGCTGCTCGCGAAGTGCATTAAGAGCGCTGAACTTATCGCTTATGAGGATCTCGGCGCCGAGGCGCTCCGCAAGCTGTATGTCGAAGATATGCCGCTTGTCGTCATCATCGACAGCGAAGGCAATAACCTCTACGAGGAAGGCCGTGCGGCTTATCTCGACCAGCACAAGTAAATCTGAACCGAAGAAGAGAACGGCAGCATCCGGGAAAACCGGAAGCTGCCGTTTGTTTGTGAAGCTTATTGCGCGGCCTGTTCGGAAGCGAGAACGCTGTCCTCCAAATCGAGCAGCGTGGTCTGGGCAAGCTTATGCTCAAGCGTGCGCTGAATATCCGCGAGTGTGTCGTCGAGTACGGCATGGATGCTGCCGCCCACAGGGCATTTCGGGTTGGGCGCTTCGTGAAAGTGAAACAGCGGGCCGTCCACACACTCCACAGCGTTGAAAATATCGAGCAAAGTGATATCCCCGGGTGCTTTTTCAAGAAATGCGCCGCCGACGCCCGCCTCCACCCGGATCAGCCCGGCTTCTTTGAGCTGCCCGAGAATCCGGCGGATCACAACGGGGTTTGTATTGACGCTTCCGGCGATGAAACCGGAAGTCACCTTGTGTGTGCCGCTGAAGTGCGCAATGCACAGCATGGCATGTGTGGCAATCGTAAAGCGTGAAGTGATCTGCATCGTGAC
>JBJEOO010000071.1:0-3420 GCA_051880755.1 Hominenteromicrobium sp. | reverse complement strand
CAAAAAGAACGGCGCAACAGACGGATCCATATTCAGGATGTCCCCAATAACCGAGTCTTTTGTAATCTGTGCCATAACAGCCTCCGTTTCCGGTTTTCACTTCTGATTCATTATAAAGCCATACCGCTTTTTTTGCAAGTCCCGCAAAAACAAAAATGCCCGGCAGTTCAGCCGGGCACCGTTTGTTATCTGGCCTCTTTCATACGTGCGAAGCACTCACTGCAATAGACAGGGCGATCCTCACGCGGCTTGAAGGGCACCGTTGCTTCCTTACCGCATGCAGCGCAGACTGCCGTATACATTTCGCGCTCAGGCTTAGCGGCGTTCTTACGGTTCTGGCGGCAGGCCTTGCATCTCTGCGGCTCGTTCTCGAAGCCCTTGGACGCATAAAACTCCTGCTCACCGGCTGTGAATACAAATTCTTTTCCGCATTCCTTGCAGATGAGGGTCTTGTCTTCGTACATTTGATTTTACCTCGCTTTGGTCTTAATAAAATAAGAATAGAATAAGTTTTGCCCCAATGCGGATTTGCACCGCGTAATTGAAAAACAACGCCAAAAGCTATAGCAGGGCATATTTACCGGTGTCATTTCTGTCTCAGTTTCTTCCGCACGCGGGCCATGGCGTTATCAAACGCACGCGCCGAAATACCAAGGCGGCCCTCAACCTCCGAGCGCTTATATCCGCCAAGGTAAAAAGACAAAACCTTCCGCTCAAACGGCGAAAGCGAAATGTGGACGGTGTCCAGCATACGATCCATCTCGTCGCGGCTTTCCAGAAGCGCCTGCGGATCCGACGTATCATCCGCTCCGACCGCTTCAACCTCCTCGATCGGAATCGCATGGTTGAGAAACGAATTTTTTCTGCTGGAGCTGCGCCGAACGGCACTGACGATCCTGTTGCTGATACAGCGGCCGGCATATGTCTCAAAAGAAGCTCCGCCATCCTCCGTATAGGAATTAGCCGCATCAAACAACCCCAGAAGTCCCTCCTGATACAGATCCTCCCGCTCAAGAGAAAAAATTTCACGAAAGCTGCATGCCTTGATACGAACCAGCTTCAGATACCGGGCGACGAGCTCCGAAAAGACATCGGCGTTCCCCTCCTGAAAAGCGCGAACCAACTCCTCATCACGGCTCTGCGCATATTCCGGCTGACCGATTTTCTGCATGACAACACTCCAAATGACTACTGTATGTTTATCATACTCCAAAGCCTGACAGAAGTCAAGAAGAATATTTATATTCTACACAAATTTATCTAACTCATATTTCCAATTTATTTGAAAACGACAAAATGGTTTGCATCTTGTCAGAAATCGACAATTGGTATATAATGCAGACAAGCACATGCGGCGGCAAACCGCCGCAAACGGAAGGGTGGTTGCGCTTATGGTATCCCGGGCTTTCAGCATGGGTCTTTTCGGTATGCACGCATTTGTTGTGGAGGTGGAATGCGATATTTCCGCCGGTCTGCCCGCATTTGATCTGGTCGGTCTACCGGACGCGGCGGTTAAGGAATCGCGCAACCGCGTGCGCTCCGCGCTGAAGAACTGCGGCTTTGATTTTCCCGTCAGCCGCATCACGATGAATCTTGCCCCTGCCGATACGCGCAAGGAAGGCCCGGTCTATGATCTTCCGCTTCTGATTGCGCTGCTGAAGGCCACCGGCCAGCTCAACATCGATACGGAGAACTGTGTCTTTGCCGGCGAGCTTTCCCTCTCCGGAACACTTCGTCCGGTGCGCGGCGTGCTCTCCATGGCCATTGAAGCCGCAAAGCACGGCTTCCGGCATATGTTCGTTCCGGCAGAAAACGCGTTTGAGGGCGCCGTTGTCTCCGGACTTTCGGTTTATCCCGTGCCGGATATTTTCGCCCTGCTCGACCATCTGCGCGGCAAGGCTCCGATTGCCCCAGCCGACCCTTACCGTCCGGATGCCCGTCCGAAAGCCGCACTGCCCAACTTTGCCGACGTAAAAGGGCAGGCGCAGGCAAAACGCGCGCTTGAGATCGCCGCGAGCGGCGGCCACAACGTCCTGCTGATCGGCGCGCCCGGCTCCGGAAAAAGCATGCTGGCCAAACGTCTGCCCTCTATCCTGCCGGAAATGCGCTTTGAGGAAATGATTGAGACGACGGAAATTCACTCCGTTGCCGGCCTGCTGCCGGGCAACACCGCGCTGATTGAAAACCGCCCCTTCCGCGCGCCGCACCACACCATTTCCGGCCCGGGTCTGACCGGCGGCGGGTCCATTCCGCGCCCGGGTGAAATCTCACTGGCGCACAACGGCGTGCTCTTTCTCGACGAGCTGCCGGAGTTCTCGCGCAGCTCCATGGAAACGCTGCGGCAGCCGCTGGAGGACGGCGTTGTGAACGTTTCCCGGGTGAACGGAACGGTGTCCTTTCCCTGCCGCGTCATGCTGGTCGCTGCGATGAACCCGTGTCCCTGCGGATACTACGGGCATCCGACACGCCCCTGCACCTGCTCGGACGGCGCGGTTGCGCGCTATTTGGGGCGTGTTTCCGGCCCGCTGCTCGACCGCATTGACCTGCATATCGAGGTGCCGCCCGTGGACTTCGACGATCTTTCAAGCACGCACAAGGAGGAAAGCTCCGCGGCCATCAAGCGGCGCGTGGATGCGGCTCGGGCGCTTCAGACACGTCGATTTGCCGGCACGGCCGTTTCCTGCAACGCACAAATTCCGCCGGAACTGCTCCATGAGGTATGCCGAACCTCTGCCGCGGCAGACGCGCTGCTCAAAAACGCATTTGAAAAATTCGGTCTTTCGGCGCGCGCATACGACCGCGTGCTCAAGGTTTCCCGAACTATCGCCGATCTGGACGGCTCCGAAAGCATCGAAGCCAGACACGCCGCCGAATCCGTGCGCTACCGCACGCTCGACCGGAAATACTGGTCAAAATAAGCATACAGCCGCCTGAAGAAACAAATGCGCTTCAGGCGGCTGATTCTTCTGACTCTGCGCTGTGGGCCGCAGTCTTTCGTGCGGCTCCCAGAATCACGTTTGCCCTCCCGTGTTGACAAAATCCGCTCATACCTAAAGCAGCCGAAGCACTTGAAAATCAAGCGCTCCGGCTGCTTTTTTCATGTATGTTCGGTTTTTCCGATGCTCACAGGCATGTCGGAACTTCATAGCCGTATGTATTCTTCTTATAGTTCGCATTGGACGGCGAAGCCTCCGCGTAATTCGCATAGGAGAATACCTTAGCTTCCGCCAGACGGCGGTAATACAGGCCGATGTAGCAGTTTCCGCCCGCGACATGCCAATCCAGCAGATTGCTGCCGAAGGTGTACGCATCCACATAGTTGAGATCACGCGTCAGGCCGGAAGCATTGGTGAACGAGACATCGCCCGCACGCACCCAGCCGGTTCCGCCGTTTGCGGAGACCTTATACCATGTGTGCTT
>JBJEOO010000070.1:0-3437 GCA_051880755.1 Hominenteromicrobium sp. | reverse complement strand
GCTGGCGGCGCTCCACGCTCATGGTTTCGGGCATGACAATGATGATCCGGTAGCCCCGGGCCGCAGCCACGGAAGCCAGACCGATGCCCGTGTTGCCGGAGGTCGGCTCAATGATGACGGAGCCGGGCTTGAGCAGCCCTTTCTGCTCTGCGTCGTCGATCATCGCCTTGGCGATGCGGTCCTTCACGGAACCGGCCGGGTTGAAATATTCCAGCTTGCCCAGAATGCGGGCCTCCAGTCCTTCCTCTTTTTCGATATGTGCCAACTCCAGCAGCGGTGTTCCGCCGATCAGCTGGTCGGCAGCGGTATAAATTTTGCTCATAATCATTTCCTCCTGTATCGCGGTTTTCTGTACATTGGGGTGCAGCCTGCCAAATTCAGTTCCGTCGACATCGGAAATACGCGGTGTATAGACTCATAATAAAACCAACCTTTCAAGTAGGTTAATATGATTATAGGCCATATGGCAGCCGTTGTCAATAGAAAATTTGAAATATTCCGTTGAATTTCCTACTTACCGTGTGGTATAATAGGTTTATTGTGAAATGGAGGAAAAAGTATGCTGATTTCGACAAAAGGCCGGTACGCGCTCCGGGTAATGGTGGATCTGGCGGAGCATCAGGGAGACGGCTTTGTTCCGCTGAAGGTGATTGCTCAGCGGCAGGAAATCTCCGAAAAATATCTGGAGAGCATCACCAAGCTGCTGGTGAAGAATAAGCTCCTGACCGGCCTTCGCGGAAAGGGCGGCGGCTACAAGCTGACACGGCCGCCCGAATCGTATACCGCGGGCAGTATTCTGCGGCTTACGGAGGAATCGCTGGCGCCGGTATCGTGTTTGGCGGATGACGCGCCCGTCTGCTCCCGCATGGCGTCCTGCCGAACCCTTCCGCTTTGGCGGGGACTGAGCCGCGTGATCAACGATTATCTCGATCACATCACCGTTGCGGACCTGATGAGCCGGGATGAGGACGGGTTCGACTACATTATCTGACACGGATCCGGAGGTTATATATGACGGGAATGAAACGGCGCGGCGTGCGGAAACGGATCGGACTGGCGGTTCTTCTGTGCTTTCTGATTAGCCTTACGGGGTGCGGCGATCCGCCGGTCGGAAAAACGGAAACCACGGGTATCTCCCGGTACGGGAACTATGATTCCTTTGCCGCGGAGAAGCTGAACACCGAATTTGCCGGCTGCCTGCCGGAAAAAGTGCCGGACGGCAGCATGGATACGGATTACTTCTATACCTATCAGTGTGCCTTATTCGGGGATCCGTCGTTTGCCGTCCGTTTGAATGTGACTTTTCAGAGCCGGGAGAGCTACGAGGCCGAGCTGGCCAGAATACAGGCGCTTCCCTGCAAAAGCGTTTCGTCTTTGGAGGGGCGGAGCCTGTATGTCCTGAACGGCGATCAGACGGATGCGGAACGGTATCTGGATGAAGAGATTTATGACGGGCTGTTTTTCGTTTTTGAGCTTGCAGCGGCGGATGACAAAACGTGGACGATTCAGTATTTGTCGGGGCGTTGGTGGGACTCTGCGCAGATGAATCATACGGCTGACCTGCTTCGCCTGCTCGAATATATGCAGGATAACGGATCGGCATGAAAATCGCGGAGCAAGAGCAGGAGAAGCTTTTGCTCCGCGTGTTTATTTTATGCGGGAAGCGCAGCCCGGTACCGGCCGCAGGCGGGGAAATCCCGTGGAAAGGACGGCGGCACTCAGACGGCGTGCAGCGCCTGGTCGAGATCCTGAATGAGGGCGTCGGCGCCCTCCAGACCGCAGTGGATCCGGATGAGTTTTTTTCCTTCCGGAACGCCCATCAGATCCAGCTCCTCCTGCGGGGTTTTGTAAAGCGGGGCAAGGGCGAGGCTTTCAAAGCCGCCCCACGAGCACCCGATTTTGAACACCCTGAGCTGATCGATGAAGAACGGAACCTTTTCAACAGGCGCATCGAGAATGAAGCTCATCAGGCCGGTGTGGCCGGTCTGCTGGCGCTCGATCAGCTCCCGCTGGGGGTTGGATTTCAGCCCGGTGTAATAAACGTGGCTGACCTTCGGGTGCTGCTCCAGATAAGCGGCCACTTTCATGGCGGTTTCCTGATGCATGGCGAGCCGCGCCGGGAGGGACCGCATGCCGCGGATGACCAGCCAGGCTTCCATCGGGCCGAGAATGCCGCCGTACAGGGCGCGCTCCTCGTGCATGATGCTTTCCATGAGCGCCTGATCCTTGGAAACCAGTACGCCGCCGATGAGGTCGCTGTGGCCGCCCAGATATTTGGACATGGTGTGCATGACGATATCGATGCCGAAATCCAGCGGCTTCTGGTACAGCGGCGTGGACCAGCTGTTGTCCATATAGGTTTTCACATGGTGCTTTTTGGCGATCTGAGCGATGGCGGCGAGGTCGACCACCGTGAAAACAAAGGTTGCCGGGCTTTCCAGAATGATCAGGTCAGTTTCCGGGCGGATGGCGGCTTCCAGCTCCTGCAGATCGGTTCCCTGCAGGAAGGTGACGGTCATCTGAAAGTTTTTGCCGCAGTAGTCTTTGATAAACTGCTTGAGCGGGCCGTAGGTATTGTGCATGCAGATGATATGGCTTCCCGCGCGGCAGGTTGCCATAACGGCGGCCGTGGCGGCAGCCATGCCGGAGGCAAAGGCCAGCGCCATGGAGCCGTGCTCCAGCTCGGCAATTTTTCTTTCCAGAATATGTACGGTGGGGTTGGATTCTCTGCCGTAGATGAAGCTGTCCTCCCGGGAATCGTCGAAATTCAGGTAGGCTTCAAAATCCGGGAAAACATGCAGGGAATTCATGAAAACCGGGGGAACTACGGCGCCGAGGTATTTTTCGTACTCATCGCCGGTATGTGTCAGGGTAAGAAAATCATCGTTTGTGTGCATGGGTTATCACCTTCAGGAAAATTTCAGGATTATCGGGGACGAAAAGCGGCGGATCGGCACGCTTTGCTTATTTGATGAAGCGCTCACCGTCATACAGGAAAACGCCCTCGCCGCCGCCGGTCTTTTTGCCGGCGAGCAGCCACGCCTTGAAGCAGCGGCGCTGCGTGGTGTCCTCGGGCAGCTCGGCATCCGGCTTCTCAAAATCCTTGCCAAACACGCGCCACTTGTCATAGAACTCCTCGTATTCCTCAGACTTATAGATGTAAAAGTCGCTGATAAAGTCGACCATGTTGAGCGTCGGGGGCAGAATTTCGCGGTTGCCCGGGAAGAGAAGCCACGACTCACAGGCGAAAACCATCGGTTTGCCGCCGAGCTTGTCCTTGTAGAAATCATACGCCTTTTTGTAGGAATCGATGCGCGCCGCACGCGTCAGCGGGCCGCAGGATGGGATGTGCATGTTGTAAACGGTATCGCCGGGGTGAATCGTATAGCCGCCGACCGTGACCGGTTCATCATGCCTGAAAAGGATGGCCTCATACT
>JBJEOO010000069.1:0-3451 GCA_051880755.1 Hominenteromicrobium sp. | reverse complement strand
AATATGGTCGCACAAAATGCGCTCCTTTTTGACGATGCTCGGCATCATTATCGGTATTGCCTCGATTATATCGATCGTGTCCACCATCAAGGGCACAAACGAGCAGATTAAAAAGAATCTGATCGGCTCCGGCACCAACACCGTGCAGATCCAGTTGTATCAGGGCGATTACCCGTATGAGATTCTGTACAGCGGTATGCCGTCCGGTATACCGGTCTGCTCGGCGGAGACACTGGAGGAAATCAGAAGCATTGATCATGTGGAAGATGCCGCGCTCTATACCAGCCGCACGGATTATAACAATGCCGTCTATTACGGCAATAACGGGATTACCGGTACACAGATCTTCGGCGTGGACAACGACTACTTCCCCACCAACGGTCTGGTGCTGAAAAGAGGACGATGCTTTGTTGAAAGTGATTTCACACAATTCCGTTCTGTGGCTCTGATTGATACGGGCACGGCGGATTCATTGTTCGACGGTGAAGATCCGCTCGGCAAAACGATTGAAATCAACCAGCTTCCGTTTACCGTCATCGGCATTGTGGAAGAAGATTCAAAATTTGAACCGGTTATCAATTCGATTGAAGAGTACTATACCTATTACGGCAGCCGATCCGCTTCCCGTATTTTTATTTCCAGCGCAGTCTGGCCGGCAGTCTATTCCTTTGACGAGCCGCAGAATGTCTCGATCCGTGTATCCAGCACGGAGGCGATGACTGACGCCGGAAAGGCCGCCGCCGATATTCTGAACGCGCAGATCACGGACAGCGCGGATATCCAATATCAGGCTCAGGATCTTCTGAAGCAGGCCGAAGAGCTGCAGAATCTCAGCAATTCGACAAACAACCAGCTGATCTGGATTGCCAGCATTTCTCTGCTGGTCGGCGGCATCGGCGTTATGAACATCATGCTCGTTTCCGTTACGGAACGCACGCGGGAGATCGGTCTGAAAAAGGCGATCGGCGCAAAGAAGAGCCGCATCCTCTGGCAGTTTCTGACCGAAGCTGCGGTGCTGACCAGTCTCGGCGGCATTGTCGGTGTCGGGGCCGGCATCGGTCTGGCGGAGATTATATCCAAGGTGACCTCCGCGCCGGTCGCAATCAGTCTGCCCTCTATTCTGATTGCCGTGGTATTCTCCATGGTAATCGGCATTATTTTCGGCCTTCTCCCCTCCTTCAAAGCGGCAAATCTGAATCCGATTGATGCGCTGCGCCACGAATAATTCAAAAGCTAAAAAACACCGGACTTTCTCGGCATGCGGAAAGCCCGGTGTTCTTTTCAGTTCCCTTTCAGTATGGAACGGAATTTATTCGGTCTGTACAGCTTTCATAAAGGCCTCGTGCCACATCGGAAAGCGCTGCTTGATGCGCACCGGCTTCAGATCCGGCGTCGTAAAGCAGTGCTGCGATGTACCGGTGCAGCTTAAAAGTCCGGTTTCCTTGCTGTGCCCGGTGTATGTCACCTCAAAGCGCACACCGTTGTAATTCTGAATTCCAAGCTCCAGCACAAGCGTCTCATCAAAGCGAATCGGGTGCTTGTATGTACAGGATACCCCAAGCACGGGAATCAGAATGCCGTTTTCCTCCATCATTCGGTAAGGAAGCCCGAGCTGACCGAGCAGGTCAATCCGGGCTTCTTCAAACCAGCGAATATAATTGGAGTGGTGTACGATTCCCATTTGATCGGTCTCATAGTATTTTGCAGTCCGCTCAAAGGTAAACATATTGCGCCTCACAGATGCATGTCGATCAGATTCGCGTAAAAATCCTTCTGATGCGCGCCGATTTCCATGGTGATCGGCTGTCCGTCCTTGAACAGGATTACCGTCGGGATGCTCTCGATTCCGTATTTTGCGGCAAGCTCCTGCTCCTCGTCCACATCGATCTTGGCAACGGCAGCCCGGCCCGCATAGTCCTCGGCGACCTGCTCGATAAACGGCGCGATCATTCTGCACGGTCCGCACCACGTTGCGAAGAAGTCGACCAGAACAAGCCTGTTTTCCTGAATCATTGCGTCAAAGGTTTCTGCTGTCGGATGTAAGATAGCCATGATAGAATTCCTCCCAAATCAAAAATTTATTCGTATGGAACGATTTCAGCCGAAAGGATGATGACATCCTCAAGCGGCTTATTGTTTTCGTCCGTTTGCACCTGCATGATGTCGCGCACAACGTCAAGGCCTTCAAAGACCTGCGCAAAAACGGTGTGTCCGGTTCCTGCCGTGGAATAGGCGCCGTCCAGATGCATGTTGCCGCCGTTTTCTTCATACAGCGACTTGTATGCGTCTGTGACCTCTTCCATATTCAGCACGCCGCCGTACATGGCCGTGAATGCCTCCGGCGAGGATTCATAGTACGAATAATACTGTTCGTAGATATCCCAGTCTATTGTGCCCGCCGAAACCGCGTTTATGAAAAACTGACTGCCGTTTGTATTGGCTCCCCGGTTTGCACAGGATACCGCGCCTGTGATGTTGACCAGATTCGTGTGGAACTCGTCCTCAAAATCACTGCCCCAGATGCTTTCGCCGCCGGTGCCGTTTCCGTTCGGATCGCCGCCCTGAATCATAAAATCATCCATGACGCGGTGAAAGGTCAGACCGTCGTAATACCCGGAAAGCGCGAGCGATTTGAAATTGTAAACCGCTTTCGGCGCGGCATCCGGGAAAAAACGCATCTTGATTTCCCCGTGATTGGTTGTCAGCACACAGATTTCTTCCCCTTCTTCGGGCATTTCAAGCTGATAACCGAGCTTTTCCTTATCCGCGGACGCTGTGGGCTTCAGGTTTTCCGCCGAGACGGTTTTCTCCGCGCCGATTACCTTTTCCGCCGCCGTTAAACCGGCAGAGCATGCCGTGAGCGCAACCGCCGCCAGCAGCGCCGCACAAATTATTCCTATTTTCTTCATTTTCCTGTTTCCTTTCGGTCTTGAGCCGGACGGCTCAATTGTCGATAATTCACAATTATTTTAGTACATTTCCGCACGACAATCAAGAGCTTTGGAAAACACTTTACGAAAAGTTAAGAAAGTGCATGTTTCCCGGGTGAAAAACATATAGTTGCATTGTAGTCAAAAGGAGTGAGCAGAAAGGTACGTGATTCGATAAATGAAATTTTATCCGGAAGGTCATCTGATTGACAGAGCCGAAAACAAAGCTGCCATGCTGAATGCCGCCGCCCTTTCCGACGCCATGCGCGACGCGCGCATTCTGGAAGCCCGCAGCATCATCTGCGATAACGAACATAATCTGATCGTTGATCTGAAATGCATGCGCGGAATTATCCCGCGCGAGGAGGGTGCGCTCGGTATCCGGGAAGGCACCGTGCGCGACATCGCAATCATTTCGCGCGTCAATAAACCCGTATGCTTTATCGTAACCGACTTCATACGGGATGCGTACGGACAGATCACCGCTGTGCTGTCCCGCCGGAAGGCACAGGAGCTGTGTA
>JBJEOO010000068.1:0-3484 GCA_051880755.1 Hominenteromicrobium sp. | reverse complement strand
CGCCGGATTACCCTGCGCTGCCGGGGGATCTGAAAACGGATGTGCTCGTCATCGGCGGCGGAATGGCCGGCGTGCTCTGTGCATACCGGATCACGCAGGCGGGTGCGGACTGCGTACTCGTCGAGGGGGATGTCCCCGGAAACGGCACGACGCGCGGCACAACGGCAGTACTCACCGCCCAGCACGATACGCTGTACAGCGACCTCACGAAAAAGCAGGGAGAAGCGGCGGCGCGGCGGTATCTGTTTGCCAATCTGCGCGCGGTGGAGCAGTTCCGCGCGCTGGCCGGAGAGATTCCGTGTGATTTTGAGACAAAGCCTTCCTATATGTACACCTGCGGCACACCGGGGGAGCGCAGCGCCGAAGCACTGCGCCGCGAGGCGCAGACCGTGCGCGCGCTCGGATTTCCGGCGCAGTTCGTTCCGGACGCCGGGCTTCCGTTTGCAACGGCGGGCGCGGTGCGCTACCCGGATATGGCGCAGTTTCACCCGCTCCGTTTCCTGCATGGAATCGCCGGAAGGCTGCGCGTATATGCGCACACCTTTGTGCACCGCATCGATCTCAGAACGAATACAGCGTATACGAACCGGGGAAAAATCCGCGCGGAACGTATGGTTGTCGCGACGCATTTCCCGTTTCTGAACCGGCACGGCTTGTATTTCATGAAGCTGTATCAAACGCGTTCGTTTGCGGCGGCGCTGGAAAATGCACCCGTTCTGCCCGGCACATACGTCGGCACGGGAAAAAGCAGCCTGTATTTCCGTACCGCCGGGGATTTGCTGCTTATCGGCGGCGGGGATCACCGCACCGGGCGGGAGAAGGCGGGCGGCGGCGCGGACTATGTGCAGAGCGCGGCACAGCGCCTCTTTCCGCAGGCCGAAGCGCGCTTTGTCTGGGCGGCGCAGGACTGCACCACACTCGACGGCGTGCCGTATATCGGCCGGTACAGCCGCTGGACGCCCGACCTGTTTGTTGCAACCGGATTCAATGAGTGGGGCATGACAACCGCGATGCTCGCCGCGGAACTGCTCACGGCGCAGGTTCTGGACGATGCACCGGAGGATCCGGTCTTTACGCCGCAGCGGAGCATGCTGCATCCGCAGTTGTTTTTGAATCTGCTGGAGACGGCAGGACACCTGATGCTGCCCACCGCGCCGCGCTGTGCACATCTTGGCTGCGCGCTTGTCTGGAACAAGAGCGAGCACAGCTGGGATTGTGCCTGTCACGGCTCACGCTTTTCGGCGGACGGCACGCCGCTGGAAAATCCGGCCATGCACGGCATCACACCGCGCAGAGCGGAGCCGCCCCGGTGAAAATTGCGTCGGCGCGCGTCCAGTCCACCACGCGCAGCCAGTCGGAGAGATAATCCGCGCGCCGGTTCAGGTGCTTCAGATAATACGCGTGCTCCCACACGTCGCAGCAGACCAGCGGGCGCAGGCCGCGCGCCATCGGCGTCTCCTGGTTTGCGGTTGTCACAATGAGCAGCCGCCCGCTTCGGTCGCTCGCGAGCCACGCGTAGCCCGATCCGAAGACGGAGAGTGCCGCGGCGGAAAAGGCGCTTTCAAAGGCCGCCTGTGTGCCGAACCGCCGCAGAATCGCGCTTTCCAGCGCGCCGCACAGCGCACGCCTTGCGCCGTCCGGCGTCATGCCCGCAAAGTAAAAGCGGTGGTTGAAAACCCCGCCGGCATTTCGCGTAATCGCGAGGTTGGAGCGCCACACCGTGTGCGTGTTCATCACGGCGAGCTGCGCGGCGGTGCAGTCCTGCAGCGCGGGAAAATCCGCCAGCACGTCGTTGAGGTTGTCAATATAGGTCTGCAGATGGCGGTCGTGGTGAATCTCCATCGTCCGCGCGTCGATGAACGGCTCCAGCGCGTCAAACGCATAGGGCAGCGGAGTGTTTTCAAACGGCATAGCGATCAGGCTCCTTTCCCACCAGTATATGCGTTTCGCCCCGCTTGACATTCCCCCCGGCACGGTGTTAAGCTGTACGAAAAGGGGGCGGTTTTATGGCGGAAAACGGCTTTGTGCGCCCGGCGGAGCGTGGGGACGCGGCGGCAATCGGATTTGTGCACCACACGGCGTGGCAGGAGACGTACACGGGGCTGATTGACCGGAGCTTTCTGGCTGCGCGCACCGTAACGCGCAGCACGGCGATGGCGGAGTGGGAGTGGCCGCATATGTCCGTCGCGGTCTGGGACGGGCGCGTCGTCGGCTTCTGCGGCTGCGGCGAAGCGCGTGACAAAGACCTGCGCGGCGCGGGGGAGATTCAGGGCATTTACCTTTTGCGCGCGTTCCAGCATCTCGGACTCGGGTGCGCGCTGCTCGAGGACGCGCTGTGCCGCCTGCGCGCGGCGGGGTATACGAGCGTGTACCTCTGGGTGCTCTCCACAAACGAAAACGCCCGCCGGTTTTACGAGAAGAACGGCTTTACTCCCGACGGCGCGGAAAAGACCGAAATTCTTGGAGAGCCGATCACCGAGGTGCGGTATGTGCGCGCGCTTTGTGAAGTCCGGTCGCGCGTTGCAGGCGAATGGAACGGCTGAAATAGAAGGAGAAAGACCCTGGAATTTAGATTAGCAGACTTACAGGATCTGCCGCAGCTTCATGCTGACCAAAGCAAGAGAAGCGGCGAAGGCCGGGGGCGCGGCGTATTTGCGCCTTTTTGTCGTGGACGTCAACAAACCTGCGATTCGCCTGTACGAAAAGAATGAATTTGTGCGGGCTGACGGCGATTATGATGAAGTCATAGAGGACGATCTGATCCTGCACGAGTTCGGATATGAATTGGAGCTGTGAGTGAATCCCGGTGAGAGCCGGGATTTTTTTGTGCTCCAAAAACTATATGTTGACAAATACAATAAACGATGATATGATTTGTTTATCAAATTGAGAAAGGAGGGCGTAAGGATGATCGATACGGAAAAGCTTTCGGCGGAGGCGCTTTGCAGCGGACTTTCGGAGGAGAACGGCACGTTCACCTGCGTGTACTGCGGCAAGGTATTTGAGGCGGGGGAGGTGTTCTCCGTCGGCGAGCGGTTCTTTGATGCGCGCCGCGCCGCGGAATTACACGCCGCGACGCACGGGGATAAGCTCGGGCAGCTTCTCGCGGCCGGGGAAAAAGTACTTTCGCTGACGGAGAACCAGCAGACGCTGATCAGGCTGTTCGCGTCCGGCCAGCGCGACGCGGAGATCGCCAAGCAGCTCGGCGTCACGCCGTCTACGGTGCGGCACCAGCGGTTTGTGTTCCGCGAGCGTGCGAAGGCGGCAAAGCTTTTTCTTGCGGTCTGGACGCTCGCCGAGGAAGGCAAACAGAACAGAACGGCGCAGGAAACGCTGCTTGCGCCGCATGAGGGGGCGAAAATGGTGGATGAACGGTATGTAATCACCGAGGAGGAGAATCAGAAAATCCTCGAAAACGTATTTTACAGTCTCGAGCCGCTTCGGCTCAAGGTGTTCTCCAAAAAGGAGAAGAAAAAGATTGTCA
>JBJEOO010000067.1:0-3495 GCA_051880755.1 Hominenteromicrobium sp. | reverse complement strand
TAACCGGTCTGACGGCATGCGTAAATGTCGGAATGGTCGCCGAAAATGTTCAGCGCATGAGAAGCAACGCAGCGGGCGGAAACATGAATAACGCTCGGGAGCAGCTCGCCGGCCATCTTATACATATTCGGAATCATCAGGAGAAGGCCCTGAGAAGCCGTATAAGTTGTGGTGAGCGCGCCGGCTGCAAGGGAACCGTGAACGGCACCTGCGGCACCGGCCTCGGACTGCATCTCCGTTACGCGGACTTCACGGCCGAAAAGGTTCTTTCTGCCGGCAGCAGCGTACTTATCGGTCTCATCAGCCATAACGGAAGACGGCGTGATCGGATAGATAGCGGCAACGTCTGTAAACGCATAGGAAACATGCGCAGCAGCGTTGTTGCCATCCATGGTTTTCATTTTTCTTGCCATTTAACTAATTCCTCCTTTAAGGATTATCAATGAATGTGCTGACGGCAAAATGCGCCCGCCGCACCTTCCAGCTCTGCCGTTTGCAGAACAGGCGCAGGAACCCTCATACTGCCGTACACACAAATTTTATCATTTTTTCCGCCGCATGTAAAGGAAAAAACGATGAATTTTTAAATTTATGCCCGTAAAATCTGTGAAGGGCGGCCCATTTTCGGAAGCAGCAGCCGGATATTGACAACGCGCAGAATCTGCGGTAAAATTTTTATGTATATAATTCTGTTCAGAAAAGGAAAGGATGCAGATCTACATTATGAACGACGACCCTTACGGCACTATGACGCCTGCTTCGTCCATTCTCCCGCTTCCCGCAGCCATTGTGCTGCTCGTTCTGTTTTTTGTGCTCGGGGCGCTTTTTGCCATGTGCGAATCCGCCGTAAACTCCGCGAGTGAGTCCCGCGTCAAGAAGGATGCCGAGAACGGCAGCCGCCGCGCGAAAAAGTTCCTCGCGTATCTGGACGCGAACGAAAGCTTCGCCTCTCCGCTGCAGTTCGGCATGATGCTGATGGGCTTTTTCTCCATCGGCGTTTCCGTAGTCGGCTTTGCGCCCGTACTGGACCGCGCGCTGAGCGGCGCAAATCTGGCCCCGCTTCCTGCGGGCGCTTTGTCCGTCGTCATCAGCACGCTACTCTGTGCCGCGCTGTTTCTGACCGCCGCAGATTTTGTCCCGAAGAAATTCGTTGCGCACAAGGCCGCACGCAGCATGCGCAGCAGCTACAAGCTGGTCGCCATGATCCGCGCGCTGAGCGCTTCGATGCGCCCCTTTATGAAACTCTGCGATCTGATTTCCGACGGCGTGATGCGCCTGCTCGGCAACGATCCGAAGGCGCTCGACGAAACCGTGACCGAGGAGGAAATTCTCCACATGGTCGGCGAAGGCGAGGAAAAGGGTGTCATTGAAGAAAACGAGCTGGACATGATCACCAACATTCTCGATTTCAACGACACGACCGTGAGCGAAGTCATGACCCACCGCACCGATATCTGCGCTGTCAGTGAGGATACCTCGATTGCGGACGTTGCGGCCATCGCCGTGGAAGAAGGCTTTTCCCGCCTGCCGGTCTACCGGGAGGATATCGATACCATCGTCGGCATCTGCTATGTCAAGGATTTTCTGCCCTACATTGACAAGCCTGTTCCGGATTTCATTCATCTCAGCGATATGCTGCGCCCGGCGTATTTCATTCCGGAGACCAAAAAGTGCAGCCGGCTTTTCAAGGAGCTTAAAGAGCGCCGCCTTCAGATTGCCGTCATTGTCGACGAATACGGCGGTACGGCCGGCCTGATCACGCTTGAGGATCTGATCGAATCGATTCTCGGCAATATTCAGGATGAATACGACAATGAGCAGGAGGAGATTTTCCGGGTCAGCGAAAACGAGTTCACCGTGGACGGCACCACCTCCATTGACGAGATTTCCGACCTGACCGGCGTCGAGCTGCCCGAAGGCGATTACGATACCATCGCGGGGCTTGTAACCGATCTGCTCGGGCGCATTCCAAAAGAGGATGAGCACCCGTGTGTGCAGGTGAAAAACCTGACGATCACCGTGCTTGCCGTGGAGGATCAGCGCCTCTCCCGGCTGCTGATCGTCAAGGGTGAGATGCCCGAAACAGACGACGAAGACGAAGAACGTGAAGCTTGATGCAGAGGAGACGCAGCTATGACGCGTGAGGAAGCGTTTTACGGTACATATAAGCTCGACCGGGACGGCAAGCCCCATCTGAAAGAAGGCTTTTTTCATCCGTTCGGCGACATCTGGTGCGGTATTTTTATCTTCACCGGCGCAGTCGGCTGCGTTGTGTTTCTGATGATGCTTGCCATGCAGCTGCAGTTTTACCGCAGTGCCGCGCTGCACCCGAACGACTACGACCCGCTCACCTGGAAAAACTACATCACGGTGATGGGCTTTGGCGCGGCCTTTCTTCTGGCGTTTCCTGCGCTCGCCATTCCGCGCTGGTTTTTCTGCCGCGGCACCATGCATCTCTCCTTTGCGCTTGCGCTGACGGCTTTGGCCGCGGCTCAGGTCGTCTCTTATTTCGCAATCTTCAACGTATCGCCCACCCTGTCCCTCACGACGCTTGGCTCCGTACTGTGGCTTGTTCTCTCCGGTGCCGTTCTCATCGTGCTGAACGCCGCCGCAATCTGCATGATCGCCGCCGGTCTGACCTATCTGATCAACATCCCCATCGCCCGACGCCGCATGGCAAAAGCGAATTCATAACCCAACACAAACGAAAGCCCTGCTCTCCAGCCGGAAAGCAAGGCTTTTTCAGTTTTTGATCTGCCCGCGGGCATAGAGAACCGGCGAAACGCCCGTCGCCTTTTTGAACTGGCGGCTGAGGTAGAACTCGTCGGA
Organism: Hominenteromicrobium sp.; assembly: GCA_051880755.1. Classification (GTDB taxonomy): domain Bacteria; phylum Bacillota; class Clostridia; order Oscillospirales; family Acutalibacteraceae; genus Hominenteromicrobium. Next base: position 666 of record JBJEOO010000067.1, on the reverse strand, counting down.
GAAGCCGGTCAGCGCGGCAATCTCGGCAAGCTTCATGTCTGTCGTCTTGAGCAGTTCCTTGACGCGGTTGATGCGCACACGGTTGAGATACTGGAACACGGTTTTGCCGGTAACGCGCCGGAACGTGCGGTTCAGGTAATCAAAATTCATACCCATTTCAGCCTCAATGGAATTGCCCGTAATCTTCTCGGCAAAATGCGCGTCGAGATACGCGCACAGCTCGTTGATTTTCCCCGTCGTGCGCGGCGGCAGCGCACTGCTGATGGCTTCGGCTTTCGCGTCCGAGCCTGTCTGGGCCAGCATGGTCAGAATTTCCAGCAGCTTGCACGCCCAGAACACCCGAAAATTTTTCGCACCGGAGCGTCCTTTTTCAATGCCCTCCTCAAACAGCGCCGCAATCTGCGCGCGAACCGATTCATCGCGCACGCGGATCTGCTTGGGCAGCATACAGTGCTCAAAGTCGAATACGCTGTCCACCGTATCCTCGGTGATTTCGTGATCGGCAATCTCGAGCGCCGTGCCTTCGCCGTAATCGAACGGCAGCAGGGAAAGGTTGCTGAAATGCGCAAAGTAGTAGGCGCATCGGGCCGGCCGCGTGCCGACATGCTCGAGATACGGCTGCAGGAAAAAGATGTCTCCGGGCTTCAGGACATACTCCGTGCCGTT
>JBJEOO010000066.1:0-15365 GCA_051880755.1 Hominenteromicrobium sp. | reverse complement strand
CAGCCCAGACTGTCGGAAGCCCGAAAAAAGCACGTCTGGGTTTTCCCGGCCTTGTGCTGCGCCTGCGCGCTGAGCTTTGCCGCAGCCGTCTGGCTTCAGATGTGGTGCTTCCGAAACGGCTATGCCTATAGAGCCTGGTATTATTCCCCAACGCTCTTTATCTGCGCGCTGGCACTGTTCGCCTCCTTCAGCCTGTTTTCGGGCGCGGCTCCCCTGCCCCGGCTCTGGCGCAGCATATCGCTCGCCTCCATGGGCATTTACTTTCTGCAGACCCCTGTGCTTCGTCTGCTGCTCCGGTGCGGGCTGTTTTCGGCCGGGGCGCTGAAGGCCCCTGTACAGACCGTCCTGCTCATCGGCGCCTGCTTCCTCATCAGCCTGTGTGTGGAGGCCGTGCTCTCTTTGATTCCCGGCGTATCCCGGGTGCTTCTGCTGCACAGCCGAAGCGTGCGTAAGGGAGGTGAACCGCATGCCCGATGAAAAAAAGCGTACAAACCGCATTGAATACCTTGATTTCATCAAAGCGGTTTCCATCCTGCTGGTTGTTTTCTGCCATTCCGTAACCATGAACGATGCCACCGTCCTCGGAAATATTCTGATGGCTGCCGCTTGGGCCGCGTGTCCGCTGTTTTTCATGGCGGCCGGCGCCGTACAGCTTCTTTCGGCGCACTGGAAGTGGAAAAAATACTTTCTCCGCCTTTTGAACACCTATGCCGTTCTGGTCGTCTGGAAAGCTCTGTATCTGGGAATTTACGCCGGGCTGAACACGCTTTATTTCTCCAAAGCCGGACTTGTGCAGTACCTCTTTTTCTTCGGCAGTCTGGACGGTGTCACGACCGGCCATCTCTGGTTCATGTACGCTTATCTGATGCAGCTTCTGCTGCTTCCGGCGCTCTGGCACCTGTATCACGCCGGGCCGGGCGGTAAAAAAGCCCTGCTCTTTCTGACGCTCGCCGCTTACGCCGGCAGCTCCTTTGTCCGGAGTGCGGATCTGCTGCTCGGAATCATCAGTCAGGCCGCTCAGATCAACCGGCTCAGCCTTTCCGGACTTGGCCTTGTCATGCCGTTCGGCACCTATGCGCACATGACCGTGTATTTTGTCCTCGGCGCATTTCTGCACGCCGATCAGGCGCGGATTGCCGAGCTGCCGGCCGAAAAGCTGCACAGACATATTCCGATTCCGCTGCTGTCCGCTCTGGCCGCCGGCCTCGGCCTGCTCGGTCTGCTGTGCATCAAGTTTTACCAGACCGGGAGCTTCCGGTGGGAAAACACCTATCTGACGGACGGCTATTACTGGTTTTCCACGCTTCTGATGTCCGTGGGGCTTTATACGGCCATCCAGCATGCGTACAGCGGAAAATCCGCTTTTGCGAGGGGGTTTTCCCGGGTTCTCGGAACCCGGACGCAGGCGATCTACTATCTGCACATGCCCGTTCTTTCCCTTCTGGAACGGTATCTTTATCCCTGCCTCACCGAATACTATTCCTTTGCGCTGAACATCGGCAAAACCCTTGCCGTGGTGCTGATCTGCCTGATGGTCACGGCGCTTCTGGAAAGAATCCCGCTTGTCAGGCGGCTGATCTGACCGGCGGCTTGCCCTTGCCGTGCCGCCGGATCCGGACACGGAAAAAGCGCTGTTCTCCATGCGGAACAGCGCCTTTTGTTTTTCGCCCGGATGTTTATGTGTTCAGCAGCGCGGCGGATTCCTCCAGATCGGCCAGAAAATCTCCGGTACTCATATCCTGATCGATCAGCTCCGGAATTCCGTGCGCTTTCGCAAACGCCTGCACCGCGCGCCAGTCGAGCGCGCCGCGGCCGAGCGGCGTGTGCGCTTCTGTGGGCGGCAGGCCGGCATAACCGGGCTTCATATCCTTATAGTGCACCGAGCGCAGATACGGAAGCACCCTTTCCATGTACGCCGCCGGATCTTCGCCGCCGTACAGCACCCAGCCGACGTCGATCTGCGTGCCGACCCTGCCCGCGCACCGCCCGAGCACACGTTCCAGCGCGCTGCGGCCGTCGTCCGTTTTGGCGCGGATCTCCGGCCAGCTGTTGTGAATCCCAAGCTCCGCTCCGACCGCCTTCAGCTTCTCCGCAAGATACAGGCAGTCCTCTGCAAATGCCGGCCACAGCTCCGCAGGGTCTCCCTCCGGAAAACCGACGACAATTTCCCGCAGATCGTTTTCCGCCGCGAGCACCGCCGCCCGCTCCGCATCCGCGCGCAGGCTGCCGAAAATGTGGCAGGAGGAAAGCGCCAGCCCATGCGCCTGCATCAGCGCCGCAAAGCCCGCCGTTTCCTCCGGCTGCCAGACCGGGTTCATGCCCGCTTCCAGAAGCTGCGCCGCCGTGCGGTTCAGCGAAACACACGGCTCCAGCTGCGTATAACCGGCCGCCGCCAGCCGCCCGCAGAACGCCTGCGGATCTTCGCGGAATTCGCGCATGCAGCCGTAAATTTGTACACCGAGTTTCATAGACAACATCCTCCTTCTTTTTTAAAAATTATAGCAGGCCGGGAAAAGTCTGTCAATTTTTTCATCTGCCGCTTGCCTGCCGTTCAATTTGCATGTATACTGATTGTGTATACTTTTTACATTTTGCGGAGCGGTGCTCCGCGCAGAGAGGATTGGGGTAAATGTGTGGAAAAAGAAAGGGCCTTGCGCTGCTTCTGGCCGCCGTGCTGACCGTCACGGCGTTCAGCGGATGCGCGGGCGCATCCGAACGGCTGGAAGGCGAGCTGAAAGAAAAAATCACCATGGGCAATTACCATGTTGAGACGGATACGCTGACGGGCGTAGGCATGACCGCCACCGTCACCATGCCGGATTACAGCGCCTATATGCTGCAATATGCCGTGCAGGCCGGGGAAACCGCCAAGGACGAGGAGGATTTCGAGCAGAAGCTCTACAAGCTCGTTCTGGAAGCGGCCGCCGAAGCGCCTGCGGACTGCACGCGCGAGATTTCCGTGAATCTCAGCGTGCTCAACGAGAAGAAGGCACAGAAGGACTGGACCGAAAAAGAGCTGATTGCCGCGGCACAGCAGGCCGCTTTCGACGCGGAGGTCGAGGAATTCTGTCTGGAGCTGCTCTCGGGCAGCTACTTCGATGCGGCAGCATCCATAGAGACGGCGGAAAGTGAGGCGGGCGAAGAATGAAATCGATGAAGCGTATGGTCTGTCTGCTGCTGAGCGTTCTGCTGCTCATCGGCATCCTGCCCGTTTCCGCCTCCGCCGACGAAGCGGAGGAGGCCGAAGCCTACCGCCAGCGCGTATTCCAGCGGTATGAGGACTATCGTTCCGGCCAAAATACATACGCGTACTTGGTTGACACCTCTCGGTTTGCCTACTGTGCCTGGGCGGACGAGATCGAATCCTGCAACGCCGTCGAGAAAGCCATCCTCTGGGCGACGCATAAGCTGCTCGGCAAGGAGCTGGACACCGAGGCGTACATGAATTACCTGACAAGAATCATGGCGCTGATGGATAAAGGCATGACCGAAACGCTCGCGGCGCAGGCTAACTACACCGCGAAAGAAAGCGGCCTCAAGCAGGCTATGGACATCGGCGCCGCCACGCTCTCCGCGTTTCTGGACGTGGGCTATCTGGAGAAGATCAACAAGGATCTCAAGGCGCTCGGCGCCGGCATAGACCTGATCAAGATCACGTCGGAAACCATTGTGGACTCCAGCGCGGCGATTCTTGCCACCGCCCTGAGCGAGAGCTGCGCGCAGAAGGTCGCTTTTCTGGAAGCCATCCGCGACAATACGGACGACAAAGCGCTGAAAAAGGCCGCCGAAAGCCTGATCAACACGGCCGAGCTGGAATTGGCCTTCCACCTTGACAATCGCACCTTCAGTGTCTTGCTCGACAGCGCCGATTTCACCGCCTACTGGCTGGACGATACGAACCTCGACATCGCCATTGAAACGATGGGCAATCGTCTGATCAAAGAATTTGAGCCTTGGGTGCGCTATATACTCGGAGACAACAGCCTGACCCAGAAGCTCTCCACCGCCGCCGGCGCGGCTTTGTTCGGCATGGGCAAGCTGCTCGTGGCCTACGGCTGCGTAAAAACCGGCTTTACCATCGGCGGTGCCGTGATGGCGCCGTTCTTCGCCGATGATGTGGAGCTGTTCCGCGAGATGAAGGCGATGGACGAAATCGGCAGCGCACTGAGCGCGGTGCTTCCCGATCTCGCCAGCACGGCCTCCGGCGGCAGCGGCGACACGAAGTACACGGCTATCCGCGACCTCGTGGCTGTCGGCGAGGGGCTTTGCTACGTCCGGCTGCGCGGCGAGTACTGCGCCGTGGAATCGATCCGCAACAAGAAAACCGCACCGCAGAATCTTGACGAAATCTTTGGCTGGACCACAAGTCTTCTGACGCGCTGTTACAGCGCCCTTGCCGCGATCTTCCCCGACCGTGCCCAGCAGGTCATCGTGGCCGTATCCGTTGAGGAAACGGAAGATCCCGTCTTCCTGAGCAGCCTCGCAAAGCCGACCGTCTACATGCCCGGCGCAGAGGACATTGCCGAAAAGATCAACAACAGCGAACCGCTTTCTTCGCTTTACGACCACATGGCGGAGCAACGTGATCTGGATGATTCCAGCGCGCATGAAAGTGCCGGCTTCGGCTTTTATCCATGGGAATATACCGTCAAGCTGTATGACACATACGCTACCGCCGGAGCGCTCAGCCTGCAGTTCATGGAAATCTCCTATTCCGGCGGCGCGCATCCGATGAGTGTACGGTATTCTTATAACTTTGATCTCGAAACCGGCGAGCGGCTCGCGCTTTCCGATTTGTATGACCCGAAGAACCCCAACGCGCAGGAAGCGCTCATCGGCCTTTTCACGCAGGCGCTGCGCAAGGAAACCAACGACCTTCTCTCCGATCCGGAGAATATCATCCGCTCCAGCTTTGAAGGCTCATCCGCGCTGAGTCTCTGGCGCTTTACGGAGGAAGGCCTGTGCATCACATTCTCCCCGTATGTGATCGCCTCCTACGGTGCGGGCTACATCGAACCCGTCGTGTCATACGACGAGTTGGACGGCATTCTGAATTCCGACTACATGCCGCCGGACCGCGCGAGTGCGGAGACAACCGGCTACTGCAACCTTTACTCGCAGAGCGAAGTGAACGATGCCGGCGATTTCACGGATTTCTACGGTGAGGAATCCGCCTTCGGCCTCACCTCGGGCTACGGCGAAGTATTCGAGGTCTCGCTCGGCGACGGCGTCAACGGTTACTCTGTCTATCGCAACGACGTACGGTTCTATGCCAATTATATGCGCGGCGGGGATCTGTTCTGGCTGCCGGAAACGGATACCAATACGTTCATCGTCTGCTTTGAAACCAAGGTGACGAGCGAATCCTCCGCCCTGTCTCAGGCCCTGTGCTTCACCATTACCGGCGATACCTTCTCCATCGAAGATATAGTCTTGACGGATTAGTCCGGACAGCGCAAGACCGCCCTTCGCACCCGTGGATGCAAAGGGCGGTCTATTTTTTCAGTCCTCTCGGTATTCGAGAATATCGCCGGGCTGGCAGTCCAGCGCTTTGCAGATGGCGTCCAGTGTGGCGAATTTCACACCCTTGGCCTTGCCGTTTTTCAGGATGGACATATTGGCGAGCGTAATGCCCACATGCTCGGCAAGCTGCGTCACCGACATCTTCCGTTTCGCAAGCATCACGTCAATATTCAAAACAATCACGGGCCTTGCTCCTTTCGCCGTCAGATGATCGATTCGTTTTCCTCCCGCAGCAGCGCCGCTTTTTCCACAAGATGGGAAAGCGCCGCAGCCGCCGTTGCCACCGCAATAACCAAGAAGCAGAGGAGCACCGCCGTCAGGAAAATGGAAAGCTCGCTCCAGTCCAGCAGCGCCATGACGACATTACCCGCGAAGAAAAAAGCCGCGTCAACGAGCAGCGCCTTCATAATTCTGCGCAGATAAACGGCATTGATGTGCGAAAAAGAGTTGTCTTTCCGGATTTCACCGATGATCCGCCATCCCCAGAAAGCGCACAGGTAGCACGGCACCGCCGTGCACCAGATAAAAATGAGCCACGGCCAGTAGCTGCAGTCGATCTCCGGATGACGCGCCGCAACGCGGATTCCCCAGAGCGGAACCAGCACAAAATAAACCACCAGACTGCACACCACCACGCCGGACAGAATAACGCGCAGCCACAGCGCAAGCTTCTTCTGATCCATAATCAATCACCCTCCCGTTTTCCTGCTTACAGCATACCGTCAAATCCGGCGTTTGTCAAGCGGAATTTATTGCGCCGCAATAAATTCTTATCCTTTTTCCATAACAAAACGTCCCGAACTTGCTTTTCTGCTGTCCGGGACATTCGTTCATCTGCCTTTAGTTGTGGAAGGTCGCGCCGGCAAGGTAAACATAACCGGAGGCACGCGGGGAGCCGAACCGGCCGTCGACCTCAATCCGCACCGTCTGCGCACCGCTGATCTGCAGATTCAGGCTGACCGGCTGAGAATTGCGCGTAAGGGCGCTGACCTCGTACTGGAGACTGCCGTCCACATAGATGCGCACGGTGGCGCTGAAATCCTCGGTGCTGTCGCTTTCCACCACCCAGGTGCCGCTGAGCAGTCTGTACCTTCCGTACGGCGAATACTCCGTCGAAACGCTGGTCGCGAGAATCGGATACAGCGTAAAGCTCAGACCGTTTGAATACATATTGCCGAAGGCATCCTGTGCCGTCCAGCCCGAGGCGCAGTCCGCGCCGCCGGTGGGCGAAAGGTCGATCAACCGCACGGGATAGAGCGATTTATACTCGGCAATCTTCGCCGCGATATCCGCATCATCGCCGAGCAGAGACTGTGATTTTTCGAGCACGGCAACCGCTTCCTCGTAGTCGCTCGCGTCCGCATAATCCGCCGCCTCGGCCAGCATCTTTTCCTTGTACGCGTCCTTATACGCCTGAATCTGCTTGTCGATGCGCGCGTCCTCTCTTGTGGCATTGGACAGAAGCTGAACCGCACCGGCATAATCGTCCTCCCCGACGAGCGTTTCGGCGGTTTTCAGCAGGTTCTCCACATAGTCGTCCAGCTCTGTTTTTTCCAGCTCCTCCAGCTTGGCCGCAATGTCCGCATCGTCGCCGAGAATCGCCGTGCTGTTCTGCAGAACGGCACGTGCGCCGGAGAAATCCTTTTCTTCCGCAAGCTTCTGCGCTTCCTCCAGCACCTGCGCCTTGTACGCGGTGCGGATCGCTTCAATCTGCTTCTGCGCCGTGTCGTAGTTCGTATCCTCACGGATGACCTCGCCGTAGCGGCTGATGGCGCCGGCCGTATCGCCCTGCTGCTCCAGCTTCTGCGCCTGCTTGAAGGCGTCCTTGGAAGCCTTCAGAGCGGCAAGCCGGTCCGCCGCGCCGCTGACCTTGGCGTCCGGGAACAGCCGCTGCAGACGGTCCAACAGCTCATACGACGACGCATATTCCGCTTCGCCTCGGTTATAGCGGTCAATCACCGTCTCGGCATATTCTTCCATCTCCGTGTAGAGCGAAGCGCGTTCCGTATCGGAGAGCTGCGGCAGGAGCTGCGTTACACCGGCGTAATCGTACGCATCCAGCGCGCGGGTAAGCTTCTGCATCGGGGCATTATACCAGAGCAGAATACCCGTAACCGTACCGACAATGGCGAGCACAATCGGCACGGCAATCAGGAGCCATTTGAACGACCGCTTTCTGCGCGGCGTCAGCTCCTCCTCGTAAACGTAGCCGTCGTCATATACGGGAACAGCCTGAACCGGCGGCTGATAAAGATAACCGCTTTGGTCGGTCTGTTCCTCCGGAAAATCCCCGCGCGGATCGTACTCCGCCGGAGAATACGCCTCGGAAATCGGTTCGCCGGAAAAAAGGTCCTCCGGTTCCTGCTGAACCGGCGCTTCGGGGACGACTTCTTCGGGTGCGGGCGCGTCCGGCTGCGCTTCGGCCTGAGGCGTTTCCGGCTCCGGGCGCACAGGCTCCGCAGGCGCGGGCGCGGCGGGTTCGGGCAAGACAACCGGGTTGCCGCAGATCGTGCATTTTTCGGCGTCCGCCGGCAATGTTGCGCCGCAGTATATGCAAAACATCAGGAAATCACTTGCCTTTCTTCAAAGCGGGGATTCTTCCCCATTTTGATTTAAGCATACAATATTCTGCAAAATCTGTCAATTCCAACGTCATATTCTCCTGAAATTGGAACGGCAAAGCTGGATCACGCGCGGAGGCGAGAAATTCTTGCCGCCGTTTTTGCACTAGTAATATTTTTATGATTGTGCATTTAATCTATTGAAAAAAATTGTTGTTTATGATAAAATCATTTTGCTATATTTGTGTTATTTTGTTGTCAAAGGGGGCTTCTTGGTTATGATATCTGATTTATCCTTTTCTCTTGTAGTTTATATATTGCTTGCCGTGGGCTGTTCTGTCATTTTTCTCTTACTGCATCTTCCCGGGAAAAAAGTACCGCAAACGAAAGGACAGGACTTGGGGCGTAAATTACTTCGAGGTTTTTCTTGGCTTTTCCTTATAGCCACCAGTTTCATCCTGTTGATGTATAACCTTTTGTGCTGTGATCATGTGCTTTTTTTCAAGATGATCTGGGCTGTTTTGCTTTTTGCGATCGTATTTGTTGGCTGGGCGATAGCGGAGTATATTTGGATCAAGGAACCAAGTACTGGCTGGCCTTATAAATGGAATAATACGCCGCTGACAGATGACCGGCCGCTGGCAAAAGCCGCAAACTACTCGATCTCAAAAAAGAAGTCCCAGCAGTTGGCATCCAATCCGATAGTCCGAAAGGCGGTAGATCTCGCACGGCGATTGGACGCAGCAGCCATACTCTGTGAACCAACTGGCATTAAGATCTACAGCGCCGGCACGATATCCCCAATGAACCGCAGGGTTTTTCTCACCTCGGATGATAAGGACGATTCGAACGTCACACATTCCGGTGAAGACAGAAAAAAAGATTACTACCAGAATCAATTCGACAGATGGTTTTATGTGCAGGAAAAGCCGGATCTCACGATTTCTTTCTATGCAGAGAATTTTCCTTCAATGGCAGGAATCGATCAGAAGAATTTTTCTGCTGTGGTCGCCCAGCAGCTCGGCGATCGTTATATGATTCTGGAACATACCGGAACCTTGTCCTGGGATACCACGAAAAAGGAATGGGTAAGCGGCGGCACGACCTATCATCCCGTTGCGTCAGGCGGATTCCGTTCATCCGATAACGGCCGTGAAGCCTTAAAGGGAAATTCCGGATCGGTTTCCGGGTTCTATACCTCCATCGTAAAGAAAGAACTGGCATCTGCTTGTGAGGAAAACGCCAAGCAGCAGCAAATGCGGAAAACACTTCTGGATAGGCAGCAGGCTTCAAACGACCTTGCACGACAGACGAATAAGTGGTAATTTTTTATTATCCTTGAGGGTGTCTCAAAAGTCAAATGACTTTTGGATACCCTCTTCCTGTATGTAAAGTCGCAGGATGGTATACCCTGCCTGACTTTACGCACGCCATAGTCCTAAGTCCCGATTGCCATAGATAGCAAGGAGAAGTTTTATCTATGGCAAAGGGTTCTGTAAGAAAACGAGGCTAAAAGCGGCAGCATAGTACAAAAGGAGTTCCCCGGAACAGAGAGCAAGCCGGTAACAGAAGCATTGCTTCGCAAGGGGGCCACATCTCCTTGCACCGCTAAAGCGGATACCCCATTTCATATCCGCCGGCAAGTTTGAATATCAGACATGAACAAATCCTCCGTATGATCGTGAACATACGGAGGATTCTCAGCTTTGTGGACGCCGCCCCATCGGCCGCGTCCTTTTCTGTATATGTAAGTCCCCAAAATGCCGGTCAGCCGGCGATCTGCGCCTCCCAGAGGCGCTTCTGCTCGGGCGGTACGGTTTTGAGCGCCGCGAGCGTGTAGGGCGCGCCGAGCGCGTCCCATTTGGTTTTGCCAATGTCGTGATAGGCCATGATCTCGGCCTTTTGAATACAGCCGAACCGCTTTTTGAGCGCGCGGATCGCCGTGAAATGCGCGTCCGTGTCGTTGACGCCCGGAATCACCGGGCAGCGCAGCACGACGTTCGCGCCCGCGCGGTCGAGCGAAGCGAGCGTTTCCAGCACCGGCTCAAGCGGCGCGCCCGTCCAGCGCTTGTGCTGCTCGGGGTCGGTGTGCTTGCAGTCGAACAGGAAGAGATCGACGAGCGGAATCAGCTTCTGCAGGCGCTCCGGCGGAATCAGGCCGTTCGTCTCGAGCGCGGTGTGGTAGCCGCGTTCGCGGCAGGCCGTAAGCAACTCTATGAGCAGTTCAAAGTGCAGCGAAGCCTCGCCGCCCGAGAACGTCACGCCGCCGCCCGACGATTTGTAGTATTTCGCGTCCTTGTCGATGATTTTCATCACGTCCCCGGCGGTCATTTCCCGGCCGGAAAGCTCGAGCGCGCCGTTCGGGCAGAGCGATGCGCACTTGCCGCAGGCGACGCAGCGCTCGCGGTGGAACGCATGTACGCCGTTTTCAAAGGTATGCGCGCCCGCAGGACAAACGGCGCACGCGCCGCAGGACGTGCATTTCTCCGCGCGGAACAGCAGCTCCGCCGACGCAGAGAAGCTCTCCGGATTATGGCACCACGCGCAGTGCATGTTGCAGCCCTTGAAGAACACCGTCGTGCGGATGCCGGGGCCGTCGTACACGCAGAAGCGCTGAATATCAAAAATCAAACTTTTCAATGTTGTTCCTCCGCTTTTTTTACTCCCTCCGTCACGCTTCGCGTGCCACTTCCCTCAAAGAGGGAGGCGTATGAAGAAAATATTCAGCCTTATACGTCCCCTCCCCGAGGGGGATGTCCGTGGAACGGACAGGGGGAGCAAGATCAACACGTTTCTGTTTTTACTCCCACCACCGTCTTACGACGGTCCCCCTCCCTCAAGGAGGGAGGCTTATAAGGGAAATATTTAGCCGTATACGTCCCCCTCCCCGAGGGGGATGTCCGTGGAACGGACAGGGGGGGAGCAAGAAAGGGTTATAATTTATGCCCACGTTCGCCGTAGGGCGTCGCCGCTCAGGCGCCGTAGGTGGTGCGCTCGATGATTTCTCGCTGGACGACGGGGTTCAGCGTGACAAACCGGGCGCTGAAGCCGCCGATGCGCACAAGCAGGTTCTGATAGTTCTCCGGATGCACCATCGCGTTTTCGAGATCGTCCTTTCCGATGACGCACAGATTGGTCTGCACGCCGCCGTTTTCATAGAACGCCTTCAGAACCGCGCCCACCTTATCCATGGAGCCGGCAAAAAGCTCCTTTGTGAACCGGACGTTGTTGATGACGCCGACGTGCTTCGTGTTGTCGAATTTCGACATCGAGTTCAGCAGTGCCGTGATGCCGCTCTTATCCGCGCCGATGGAAGCGCCGTTCGCGTTTGCCATCGCACTGCCGCGTTTTCTGCCGCAGGCCGATGCCTCACAGAAGTTGCCCCACTCCGCGCTCATCGAATTGTTGACGCTGACGATGTTATAATGGTCGAGGCCGGCCGCCTTGCCGGCCGCCGTGGTCATATCGGCGAGGTCGGCGAACAGGCGCGTAGCCATGCCGTCGGCAAGATCATCGTCATTGCCGTATTTCGGGGCGTCAAGGCACAGCTTGCGCTCCGCTTCATAGCCCTCAAAATTGCAGTCCAGCATATGCACAAGCGCTTCAAGCGTGAACCGCTTTTCGTCATAGACGAGCGTCTTGATCGCCGTCAGGCTGTCCGCGCAGCTGATGATGCCGAACATCTCGCTGGAAGCATTCAGATACCGCACGCCGCCTTCAAACACCGCCTTGCCGCGCGCGATGCAGTCGTCGAGCAGCAGGCTCAGGTGCAGATACGGCGCATTCTCTCCCGCAATCCGATAATTCAGGGATTTATGTACGGCCAGCTTTTCAATAAACGGCTTGAGCTGCCGCAGAACCGCGTCATACAGCTTTTCAAAAGTGTCAAATTCACCGGGTTCGCCGGTTTCAACGCCGCAGCGCACGTTCTGATACTTATCCAGCCCGTTGTGCAGCGTCATTTCCAGCGCCTTGAGCGCGTTGACACCGTTGTTCGGCGTGCCGACACTCCGCCCGACAAGCACATACTCGCCGCAGCCGAACGGCACATACTGCTCCGCTTCCTCGCGGGAAACACCGTAGACCTGCTCCACGGCGGGGACATTCGTCTCATCCGAGTAAATGATCGGGAACGTGGTGCCCTCGGCGTTGACCTCCATGGCTTTCCGGAACACCGCCTCGCTCATGCCGCTGTAATAGCGCAGGGTAAGCTGCGGCACCGTCTCGCGGAACCGGCGGGACGCCTCCATGATGACAACGGCAAGCCGGTCCGCCGCTTCCGGGCGGTGGCGGCCCACGCCGCCGATGATCACGCGGCAGTCATGGATCTTATTGATCTCCTTGAAGTGCTTGTAAAGGCCGAGGACGATCTCCACCGCGTCCTCCTCGGTGATGCGCCCCGCGTCCACATCGTCCGCGTATAGCTGGCCGAGATAGTCATCCATGCGGCCGTAGTTCATCAGGTCCGAGCTGACCGAGTAAATCCACATCAGCTGTACGCCTTCGAGGAAGGTTTTCGGCGGGTTGTGCTGAATCGCTTCGAGCGCGTCCGCAAGGTCGAGGAAATTTCGCTTTGCCTTTGCGTTTTGTGTCTTTTCGGCAAGCGCCTTCGCCTGCTCCCGGTAACGTGCGCAGGCCTTTCTCAGGCTTTCAATCCAAAGCTTCAGCGCCGTATAGAACGAGGACGCGCCGTGCTTTTCCTCCATATAGTCGATTTCACGGTCAAGGCCGTCAAAGCCGAGCTGAATCAGCTTTTCAAAATCGACGTTCGTGCCGGCCACGCGGCAGTCGCAGTTCGCCGCGCCGGGACCCTGATAGCCCTTCGGCAGAATGTGGCCGTAGCGATGCGCGAACGCAACATCCAGCTTCCGCGCGGTATTCTCCTCGCGCCAGAACATCTCGACGGACTGCAGCGCACATTTTTCGTCGTTGGTCAGAACATCATCGCACGCGCGCACGGCCAGCGCAAATTCAAAATTATTGAAATAATACGTATAGCCCGTACCGAGCGCCGAATAGCCGCCGACCTGTGAGGAAAAGCCGACGAAATCGTGTTCGTAGCGCCCGGCGATGCGGTCATTCTCATCGAGCGGCACCAGAATATGCTCGAGCTGAAAATCGAGACAGCGTGCCTCGCGCAGGTTGATATCCCCGCTGTTTTCCTTATAGATGCGCGTGAATTCCAGCGCATTGCGGAGTTTTTCAAGATCGGTCTTAAACATGGTTCAGCCTCCCTGATCCGTATTTGGGTTTGTTTTCTTCTTTATTGATGCGGAAAGACTTGATTTCCTCCCGCTGATTTTCTATAATGAAATCAATTTCCGGGAAAGGCGGCGAATTCTTTGTCCAATGAAATCGAGTGCCTGCAGCTCACCGAGGAAATCCTGCAGGAAAGCGGCGGCCGCGTGCTGCATCAGTTCGGCGTGCCGTCCACCTATAAGATTCACACGCATGACTTTTACGAGCTGTTTCTCGTACCGAAGGGCAGCGCCGTGCACCTGATCAACGGCCGCTCACAGCTGCTGACCGAAGGCTCCTTCGTGCTGATCCGCCCGGGTGACGTCCATCGGTACGACTTTTTCAACAACGCCGATTTTGAGCTGCTCGACATCGGCATTCCGACCACACTGTTTACACGGCTGTGCGCCTATCTGCAGCTTGACCGCGCGCAGTTCGACGCGCCCGCGCTGCCGCTGCACTGCGTGCTTTCCGGTTCAACGCTTTCCGATGTGAAGAACAAGCTGCTGAAAAGCCAGCAATTCCGCGATCCCAAGGCCGGCACGCTGTACATGATGAGCCTTTTCCCGTTTCTCATCCAGCTTTTTCTGCTCAGTCCTGCACCCGAGGCATTTCTCCCCCAGTGGTTCTCGGCGCTGCTCGAAAAGATGGATGAACCGGAAAACTATATTGCGGGTCTGCCCCGGCTGCTTGAGCTTGCCAATATGTCCCAGGAGCACCTCACGCGCTCGTTTCACCGCTATATCGGCCTGACGCCGACGGCGTACATCAACGGCAAGCGCATGGGTCTGGCCGCGCGCCTGCTGCTCGAGAGCGACATGCCCGTAATCGAAGTGGGCGGCGCCTGCGGCTTTAACAGCCTCAGCCGGTTTTACCGCCTGTTTTCCGAGCGCTACGGCTGCCCACCGAAGGCTTTCCGCGAAAATTTCCGAGCCGCTCCGCCGCTTCCGGATTCACCTTCATCATAGAGCTTTTCCGCTCGGATTTCATCCACTTTCTTGACCATTGTTTCCACTATATTGATGGATGGAATCCCACCGCGGATTCCACCTCAGCTTTCACCCCGCACGGCGGTCTCCCTACGCTCGTTGCTTTCAAACGCAAACAGCACCGGCGTGATGGCGGGGTACGTCACGTTTTCGGGCAGCGCGTCAAACAGGCGGGTCTCCGCCATTTCGCTTTCGGGAAGCTCCCCGAGCCGCTTGATTTCGGCGCGGAACACCGCGCCGGTCGCCCAGTCGTCCGGCTCGCCCGCCCAGTAGTCGCACAGCGGCTCAATCGTGAATTCCGCCGCGCCGGATTCCTCCCAAAGCTCGCGCTTTGCGGCCTCAAGCGCCGTCTCGCCCGGTTCGATATGCCCGCCTTGTGTTTCCCATGTGGTGCGCGCCTTGTGCCGGCTCAAAAGGATTTTCCCGTCCATATGGGAGAGAATCACGACATATTTGCGGTCGCTGAAGGTATTGTACGGATAGATTTTGCTTTGCATGGCCCTGCGCCTCCTGCTGATTTCTGCCCTGATTCTACCATACTTTTCCGGCGCAAACAAGCACATTTGTTCTTTTTCGCCTGTCCCTGCGGCAGGCATTGTTTTTTTGCGCGCATCATGCTATACTTTTCCCGACATTTTCCGAAAGGAAGGCTTTTTATGGAAATCAGACTGGAAGATCTCGATACAAACGCCCGCGCACAGCAGGCCATGGCGCTGCACAAGGCCGGCTACAACTGCGCACAGGCAGTGTTCCTCGCCTTTTCAGACCGCTGTGCGCTCGACGAAGCGGAAGCCGCCAGACTGGCCGGGCCGCTCGGCGGAGGGCTTGGCGGACAGCATGAGGTCTGCGGCGCGGTGAGCGCCATGGGCCTTGTGCTCGGCGCGCTGTACGGCTATGCGAACCCGGCGGACAAGCCCGCAAAGGCAGCGCTTTACGGGCGTGTGCAGGCGTGCTCTGCGGCATATAAAGCGGTCACCGGCAGCATCATCTGCCGCGAGCTGCTCGGCCTGACCGAAAGCGGCGCGTCGCTGCCCCCGGGAGAGCGCCCGAAATC
>JBJEOO010000065.1:0-3514 GCA_051880755.1 Hominenteromicrobium sp. | reverse complement strand
GTTTCCGCAGAAATCTCTGCAATCTCCAATGTTAACTCCACCTACGGCAACCAGCTCATGCTCGGCAAGAGCAGCAAGCCCGTTGAGGAAGCCGTAGAAGAGTACCGCAACCAGCTGACGCAGGCCGGTGTCGATAAGGTAATCGAAGAGGTCAAGTCTCAGCTCGCGGCATGGGAAGCCTCCAAATAAATTCTGAAGCATAAAGTTTCGGACTGCTATGTGGCCTTATCTGTTTTTCTAAAATGGATAAGGCCATTTTAGCAGTACGGCCCTTTTCCGGAACGGAAGAAAGGTGACAAACGCGTATGATCAATGTCAATGATTGGGAAGCCAGAAGAAAGCGGTATGAGGAATACTGGACCCGGAAAAACAGAACGCCGATCCTGCATGTAACCGCTCCGGCCGACCGTAAAGTAGAAATCGACCCCGGTGTCTGCAAGGACCGGTGGTATGACTGTGCCTATCACTGCCGTGCCGCCCGTGCGAGCTTTATGAACAGCTATTTCGGCGGCGAGGCCTATCCCTACTATTTGCCCGATCTGGGCTTCGACGTGGCGACCTCCATGCTGGGCGTGAAAATCGAGATCAACGAAACCAGCGCATGGGCTGTCCATATGGACAAGCCGCTGTCCGAATTTACGGATTTCTCCTTCAAGCCCGATAATCCCGATTATCAGCTTCAGGTGAAAGCGCTGGACTATTATGTGAACGATGCCCGCAATCCGGAGTCCAAGGACGGCGTCGATTATATTGTCGGCATGGTCCCCTTCAACACCCTCTATGACGGTGTTGCGTCCCTGATCGGTCCGGAAAATCTCTGCATGGAGCTTTTTGACGATCCGGATGAGGTTCACCGTGTTGCCAACGCTCACTTTGAGCTTTTCAAAAAGGTTTACAGCATTTTTGAAAAGCAAACGCTTCAGTACCAGCACGGCAGCACCAACTGGCTGGGCGTATACAGCGATATCCCGTGGTACTATATCTCCAATGACTTTATCGTTATGATTTCGGAAGAGTTCTTCCAGGAGTTCATCATGGAGACACTTCTGAAAACCGTGGAATTCCACCCCCGCACGCTGTTCCATCTGGACGGTGAAAATGCGGTGCGCCATCTGGATGCGATTCTTACCGTCGATAAGCTCACCGGCGTGCAGGTACAGGCAACGCCGTTCCGCCAGTCCGCGGAGTTCTGGACGCCCTATCTGAAAAAGATTCAGGCGGCCGGGAAGACCGCATGGATTGAAGCCCGCCATTTTGACGACCTGAAATATCTGGTTGAGCATCTCGATCCGGAGGGCCTGTTCATCAAAACATGGGCGGATACCGAGGCGGAAGCAAAGCGCATGGAGCGTTTTGTCCGCGATTATTACGGGACAACCGGACGGTAAATATCCGGAAAAGGACGGTGAAAATTATGAATCAGGACAGAGAAATTCTGAGAGGACTTGCCGGCAAAGTGGCGGAAATCGCCGCCTCTGACCGCATGAAAAAACTGGAGGGCGAATGGAAGCGCCACAATGCGCTGCAGGGCGAGCGGCCGATGATCTGCGTCTCGCCGGAAGGCTGCTGGCGTGAGATCATCCGCGAGGAGGACCTGCAGTGTCAGGATCCGCTTCTGCGCAGCTTTGAATACAGCCTGCGGCAGAAAATCTTTTGGGCAGAAGAAATACAGGACGATACGCCGATTTCCGCCAATTTCGGCGTACCGCATATCATTCATTCCACCTTTTATCTGGATGCTCCGGACAACAATCAGGTGCGCGTCAGCGACACCGGCAGCTTCCATTATACCAAGCTGATTGACGATCTTGAGGAAGGGCTGGAGAAGCTGAAATTCCGCCGGATCACCTATGATTGTGCGGCCAGCGAAGCCGGATTTGCGGCAGCGCAGGAAGCCTTCGGCGATCTTTTGAATATCCGGTACCGCGGCAGCCATTGGTGGACCATGGGTATAACGGCGGAGGTCATCCGGCTGATCGGTCTGGAGGATCTGATGATTGACATGTACGATGATCCCGATAACCTGCACCGCCTGATGGCGTGGTTCCGGGATGAACACATGAACCTGATCACCCAGTGCGAAAATCTCGGCATCCTGACGCTGAACAATGAGGACGATATCATTGCCTCTGGCGGCATCGGGTACACCGATGAGCTGAAGTCCGAAAACGGGCAGGTTACGCTGCAGGACCTGTGGGGCTTTGCGGAAAGCCAGGAGACCGTGGGCATTTCCCCGCAGATGTTCGGCGAATTCATTTTCCCGTATCAGCTGCCGCTGCTGGAGAAATTCGGCATCAATTGCTACGGCTGCTGCGAACCGGTGGAATGCCGCTGGGAGTGGATCAAACAGATCCCCAGACTGCGCAGACTGTCGGTTTCTCCCTGGAGCAATAAAGAGGAAATGGCCGACCTGCTGGGCAAGAACTATATTTTCAGCAGAAAGCCCAATCCGGCCTATGTGTGCGTGGGCTTTGCCGAAGACGAGATCCGCCGGGATCTTACCGAAACGGCACAGCTTGCGGACCGGATCCATCTGGAAGTCATTCTGAAGGATACGCACACGGTTGAGAATCATCCGGAACGGCTGCACCGCTGGGTGAAAACAGCCAGGGAGATTCTTGGGTAATTCTTAACAAAATCAGCAAAAATTTCTTTTCTTGCCATACGGCTTGTTTTCGGGTAAAATAATCTGGTATGGCAGAATACGCGGACTCGAAAAGGAGTGTAACATGGGCGTTACGATTAAGGACATCGCAAAAATTTCCGGAGTGGGCATTTCCACGGTTTCAAGGGTTCTGAATCATTCCGGCCCGGTAAGCAGTGAAACCCGTGAGCGGGTTTTGAAGGCTGTCCGGAGTACCAACTATATTCCGAATAACAGCGCCCGGTCTCTGAAAACCACAAGCTCCAAAAACATCGCCGTGCTGGTGAAAATTATCACCAACGCTTTCTTCCACAAGCTCATCCGCGTGATTGAGCATGAAGTGAATCTTCGCGGGTACTCCGTCATTCTGCAGGATGTCAGCGGTGCGGCCGACGAAATCGATTCGGCCATTGAGCTGGCGCAGGATAGAAATCTGTGCGGCGTCATCATCATCGGCGGCAGATTCTCATATACGCAGGAGAAATTTGAGCAGCTCGGCATTCCGTGCGTACTGCTCACCGTCTCCGCAGGCGAGAATATCGATAAATCGCTGTATTCCAGCGTTATCATCAACGATGAGGAAGCCGGTTATCAGGTTACCAAACAGCTAATCGAGATGGGGCATCGGAAAATCGGATTCGTTTACCATGGCCCCTCCAACGCGGCGCAGGAAAACCCCAACGATCTGCGGTTCTACGGCTACCGCCGGGCGCTGATGGAAAGCGGGATTCCGGTGGATCCCTCACTGTACGATTTCGGCACGCTGATCGCCGGTTCCGGCTATGCGGTCGGCTATGAAGCCATGCAGAAGCTATATGCCGCGCATCGGGATGTAACGGCCGTGTTTGCGTTTGCCGACGAATTGGCCAT
>JBJEOO010000064.1:0-3553 GCA_051880755.1 Hominenteromicrobium sp. | reverse complement strand
GTGCTTTCTTATATAAGACGTATTGTGTTTACAGGAGCTTCTCCAGACGGTCGCGGACAGCGAGCAGAAATTCCTCTGTGCCGACCTTTGTGATGTGGTCGAGCGTGGACATCGCGGCGAGATCGCCGGTCATCACACCGTCCTCAATGGTCTGAATGGCGGCCTTTTCCAGCTTGTCCGAAAAATCAACAAGCGCATCGATACCGTCCAGCTCGCCGCGCTTGCGCAGCGCGCCTGTCCATGCAAAGAGCGTGGCCATCGAGTTTGTCGAGGTCTTTTCGCCCTTGAGGTGCTTATAGTAGTGTCGCTGCACGGTGCCGTGCGCAGCCTCGTATTCGTAGATGCCGTCCGGCGAAACGAGCACGGAGGTCATCATCGCGAGGCTGCCGTACGCGGTCGCGACCATATCGCTCATGACATCGCCGTCGTAGTTCTTGCAGGCCCAGATATAGCCGCCCTCGCTGCGGACGACACGCGCCACGGCGTCGTCAATCAGCGTGTAGAAATACTCGATGCCGAGCGCTTCAAAGCGTTCCTTGTATTCCGCATCATAGATTTCCTGGAAAATATCCTTGAAGCGGTGGTCATATGTCTTGGAGATTGTGTCCTTCGTCGCAAACCAGATATCCTGCTTTGTGCTGAGCGCGTAATTGAAGCACGCGCGCGCAAAACTCGCGATGCTCCTGTCGATGTTGTGCAGGCCCTGAATGACACCGGGCGTCGCAAATTCGTGGATCAGACGGCGCTCTTCGGTGCCGTCCTCATTCGTAACGACCAGCTCAGCCTTCGCGTTTGCCGGCACCTGCATCTCAACGTTCTTGTAAACATCGCCGTAAGCGTGACGCGCGATGGTGATCGGCTTCGTCCAGCTCGGAATAAACGGCGTAATGCCCTTCACCAGAATCGGCGCACGGAAAACCGTGCCGTCCAGAATTGCGCGGATCGTGCCGTTCGGGGATTTCCACATTTCCTTGAGGTGATACTCTTCAACGCGCGCGGCATTCGGCGTAATGGTGGCACACTTTACGGCAACGCCGTATTTTTTGGTGGCCTCCGCGGAATCAATTGTTACCTGATCATTCGTTTCGTCGCGGTGCTCAAGG
Organism: Hominenteromicrobium sp.; assembly: GCA_051880755.1. GTDB lineage: Bacteria > Bacillota > Clostridia > Oscillospirales > Acutalibacteraceae > Hominenteromicrobium. The sequence goes on along the minus strand of JBJEOO010000064.1, from coordinate 2,450 downwards.
CCGAGATCATAATACTCGGTCTTGAGGTCGATATAGGGAAGAAGCAAAATGTCCTTGATCATCTTCCAGATGATGCGGGTCATCTCGTCGCCGTCCATTTCCACGAGCGGCGTTGTCATGGGAATCTTTTTCATATCTGCCATAGCGGGTCACTGCCTTTCTGCGGGATGCGTTTTATTCGGAAAGAGACTTTGTGTAGTTCAGAAGGCCGCCTGCAATGACCATTGCGCGCTCGCGGTCGGTCATCATCGGAACGACTTCCATCTCAATGCCCTTTGTTTCGTCGCGGAGGATGATCGGCGACTTGTTCTGAATTGCCGCGCGGATGTCCGGCAGCGTAAGCGTGTCCATCTGATCGATGCGGTCGTAATCAGCCTCATCCTTAAACTTCAGGGCCAGAATACCGGCGTTTGCAAGGTTTGCACAGTGGATGCGTGCATAGGATTTTGCGACGACGGCCTTGATGCCCAGATAAAGCGGAACGAGCGCCGCGTGCTCACGGGAGGAGCCCTGTCCGTAGTTTGCGCCGCCGATGATGATGCCGGAGCCTTCCGCCTTGCAGCGCTCGGGGAAGGTCTTGTCGCAGACGGCGAAGCAGAAGTTAGAAAGGTACGGAATGTTGGAGCGATAGGGGAGAATCTTTGCGCCGGCCGGCATGATATGGTCGGTCGTGATATTGTCGCCGACCTTCAAAATCGCCTTCGTGGTGATGCTCTCCGGCAGCGGCTTTGAAACCGGGAAGGGCTTGATGTTCGGTCCGCGCAGAACCTCAACGGTCTCGGAAAGATATTCCGGCGCCGGTTCGACGACCATGTTGTCATTGATGAGGAAGTGCTCGGGCATTTCGATCTTTTCCCAGCCCTCGAGCGTGCGGGGATCCGTGAACACGCCGGTCAGCGCGGAGGCTGCCGCCGTTTCCGGGCTGACGAGATAAACCTGACCGTCCGCCGTGCCGCTGCGGCCCTCAAAGTTGCGGTTGAAGGTGCGCAGGGAAACGCCTGCGGAATTCGGAGACTGACCCATGCCGATGCACGGGCCGCAGGCACATTCGAGAATCCGCGCGCCGCTCGCGATGATGTCGGCGAGTGCGCCGTTTTTGGCGAGCATATTGTATACCTGCTTGGAGCCGGGCGCAATTGCAAGGCTGACCGTCGGGTGTACGGTCTTGCCCTTGAGAATCGAAGCTACACGCATAAGATCGAGATACGAGGAATTCGTACAGGAGCCGATGCAGACCTGATCGACCTTGATGTCCGAAAGCGCGGAGACGGGCTTTACCGCGTCCGGGCTGTGCGGGCAGGCGGCAAGCGGCTCCAGCGCGGACAGGTCGATTTCGATGATTTCATCGTAGACCGCGTCCGCATCGGAAGCAAGCGGAGCCCAGTCGGCTTCGCGGCCCTGTGCCGCAAGGAAGGCTCTCGTGATGTCGTCGGAGGGGAAAATGGAGGTTGTCGCGCCAAGCTCCGTACCCATGTTCGTGATGGTGGCGCGTTCCGGTACGGTCAGCGTGCGGATGCCCTCGCCGCCGTATTCGATGATTTTGCCGACGCCGCCCTTAACGCTCATGCGGCGCAGTACTTCGAGAATAATATCCTTGGCGGAAACCCACGGGGAAAGCGCCCCGGTCAGCACGATCTTCGTCATGGTCGGCATCGTGATGTGGTATTCGCCGCCGCCCATGGCAACCGCAACATCCAGACCGCCGGCGCCGAAGGCGAGCATGCCGATTCCGCCGCCGGTCGGCGTATGGCTGTCCGAGCCGATCAGCGTTTTGCCGGGAATGCCGAAGCGCTCGAGATGCACCTGATGGCAGATGCCGTTGCCGGGACGCGAGAAGTAAATGCCGTGCTTTTTGGCAACCGTCTGAATATAGCGGTGGTCGTCGGCATTCTCAAAGCCGGTCTGCAGCGTATTGTGGTCGATATATGCGACGCTGCGTTCGGTTTTGACGCGCGGTACGCCCATGGCTTCAAATTCCAGATAAGCCATGGTGCCGGTGGCATCCTGCGTGAGCGTCTGGTCAATGCGCAGGCCGACATCCGTCCCCGGCGTCATTTCGCCGCTGAGCAGATGGGCCTTGATAATTTTCTGAGCAAGGGTCAGTCCCATTTTTATCTCTCCTTTTGCTTTGGTGGATAATAAAAGTTCCTTTCCATTATCCGATATCTTGGCGCGGATGTCAATCCGAAATCACCGATTTTGCAGGAAATTCGAGGATAACTTGCAAAATTTACGAAAAATTCACGTTTTAACCGGCAAATTCCGCATCGAACGCGCCTGTCAACGTCTTTATCATACCAAAAAAACCGATTTCTGTAAATGGTGAACCCGCATTTTATTCCACATTATTCTTGAAGTTTATAGGCAGAAGTGCTATACTGCTATATGTGGAAATTTGTGCTTTAGCTTATGCCGCGTATGTTTCGGTGCTTTCTGCGGAAACTAGCTCT
>JBJEOO010000063.1:0-3559 GCA_051880755.1 Hominenteromicrobium sp. | reverse complement strand
CAGCGCAACAACGCGGCAAACAGCAAGATTATGACATATCTCGGACAGACCTACCGCTATCCCGCAAAGCTCGACACGCTGCTGTATACCTCTCAGCTTCTGAGCGCGGAGGCCATGAAGTACGGCGTGGAGCACTGGCGGCGCAACCGCGGCTGCTGCATGGGCGCGATTGTCTGGCAGCTCAACGACTGCTGGCCGGTGGCCTCGTGGTCGTCGATCGACTACTTCGGCCGCTGGAAGGCCCTGCACTACTATGAAAAGCGATTCTTTGCGCCGGTTCTGCTTTCCTGCGAGGAAAAGGGATTTCTGGAGGATCCGAACCCGAACCGCGAGTGCCGCGACCTCAACGCAGACATGGAAAAGAGCATCCGCCTGAATGTGACGAACGAAACGCGCGGGCCGCAGACTGTCACGGTCAGGTGGAAGCTGTGCAATAACCGCTCCGAGGTGCTCCGCGACGGCGGCGAGACCACCGTAACCGTCCCGGCGCTGAGCTCGGTATGGCTCGACAAGGTGGAGCTGCCGGAAGCGAACATGTTCACCGATTACGTCCGATACGAATGCTGGCAGGACGGCAGCATGCTCTCCGCTTCGACGGTGATTTTCTCCGTGCCAAAGTATTACGAGTATCTGGATCCGCAGCTTTCCTGCCGCGTGGAGGGCGATGAGATCATCGTTTCCGCCAAAGCATACGCCAAGAGCGTCGAGGTGCTCAACGAAAACGAGGACTGGATTCTTGAGGACAACTACTTCGATCTGGACGCCGGCGAGGAGCGCCGCATCCGCATCGTCAAGGGTGAGCCTGTGGGCATCCACATGAGAAGCGTCTACGATATCCGATAAAACCGTGAGCCGATGCTGCTTCGTGCAGTGTCGGCTCTTTGCGTATTTGCAGGACGAAGCGGAAAAACTTTCATTTTTTGCGCGGATCGGCTGATTTTCTATTGCGTATCCGGCAGTTTTTGCGTATAATAGGGGACGTAATATTTTTGTGCAGCGCAGTTTTTCAGCGGGCGCGGCGCGGGGCGAATACCCGTGCACACAGCAAGGAGCGATAGAAATGATTCGAATCGGTATTGCCGGATACGGCAATCTCGGGCGCGGGGTAGAGAGCGCCCTCACCACTACAGCGGACATGGAGCTTGTCGGCGTTTTCACACGCCGCAGCCCGGAAACGGTTACAACCAAAACAGGTGTTCCGGTCTATACAATGGATGCGGCCAAAGATATGGCGGATCAGATTGACGTGATGATTCTCTGTGGCGGCAGCGCAAACGACCTGCCGAAGCAGACGGCGGAACTTGCACAGTATTTCAACGTCATCGACAGCTTCGATACCCATGCGAAGATCCCGGAGCATTTCGCGGCGGTTGACGCGGCATGCAGGGCGAGCGGCAAAATCGGCATGATTTCCGTCGGCTGGGATCCGGGTATGTTCTCGCTCAACCGACTCTATGGACAGGCAATTCTGCCGAACGGTCACGACTATACCTTCTGGGGCAAGGGCGTCAGCCAGGGCCATTCCGATGCAATCCGCCGCATTCCCGGCGTGCAGGATGCGCGCCAATACACGATCCCGGTTGAGGCGGCGCTCGAGAGCGTCCGCCGCGGTGAGAATCCGGAGCTGACAACGCGGCAGAAGCACACGAGAGAATGCTTCGTTGTCGCCAAGGAAGGCGCGGACAAGGCGGCAATCGAACAGGCCATTGTCACGATGCCGAACTACTTTGCGGATTACGACACCACGGTGCATTTCATCAGTCAGGAGGAGCTTGACCGCGACCACGCGGGCATCCCGCACGGCGGCATGGTGTTCCGCACCGGCACAACCGGCCTGAATGGGGAAAACAAGCACGTCATCGAATACAAGCTGACACTCGATTCCAACCCGGAATTTACCTCCAGCGTGCTCGTGGCTTTTGCGCGTGCGGCATACCGCATGCACAGCGAAGGCCAGACCGGCTGCAAGACAGTATTTGACGTTGCGCCGGCGTATCTCCACCCCGAAAGCGGAGAGGCTCTCCGCGCAAAGCTGCTGTAAAGTTAAGCTGCATCGCAGAACCGCCGACGGCGTAAAAGCTGTCGGCGGTTCTTTTATACGGATGTTATGCGATTGTATTATTCTGAGGCTTTGCATCTGTTTTTCAAACAGACCAGAGATTTTTCTTTCACGCCAATATACTCGGCAATCGTTCTGCATTTGACCATCAGCAGAAAGTAGATGTTCTGCGCTTCATCGCTCAGGGATTCATAATTGGCCTGACCTTTGGCGATCACCACGTCGGCGTTCCGGTAAACCTCGCGGAAAGCGGGACTCACACGCGGCAAAACGGTTCCCAGCGCGTAATCGCCGTTGCTGATGATGGCCGCACACTCGTCCATACCGATTGCGTAGGCGTCCTCCTCCGTGTTGTCGTTTACGACGGCTTCTCCGCGCACGCCGAAATAAACCGTGCAGTGCGGATTTAAATCCTTTATGCGCTTAATCAACAGCTTATCAAAGCAGATTTCACCGCAGTTGTCGCCGATGTACAAGATACTCCTTGCCGTCTCAATATCGCGGCGCAGGGCATCCACGTCGTTTACAGTCAGGGAAAGGTTTTCCATGTCGGAAAAGAAATGCTGAACATTTTCCTGAACATCGCCGTGAATCGGGTTAAAGTCGATGATGTTGGCGACAATGGCGTATTTGACCGCGTCCTCCAGAGAATGGATCTGCCGCCCAAAGGTGTCCATCTGTTCAGAGAAAAGCCGGTTGTAATAGGATTTGATCTCCCGGTAGGGATCGGCGCTGCCGACGTGTTCCTTAATCAGCCTGTAATTCTCCCCAATGATCTCCGGATTCGTCTTTGAAAAATCCATGCGGCTCATCTGTGCGAAAATTTTGCTGTACAGCGCTTCGCGGTTTTCCGCATTGGCAAGACGCGCGGTCTTGATCGCCTGATTGACAAGGCATGGCAGGCATTGTTCGTTGATTTTCATAGCGTTCTCGCCGTCAGTCGTATCGCTTTGCGATGTCAAGGTGCAGCTCGTCGATCTTTTCGCGCAGCTTCAGAAAATCCTCGAAGGCGGCAGGCTTCTGGTTCGGGTTGCGCAGCAGCGCGGCGGGGTGGAGCGTTGCCATCAGCAGTGTGCCGTTTTTCTCAAAGAACTGCCCGTGCTCCTTCGTGATTTTCATATCCGGCTTGATGATGCGCATGGCGGCGATGCGTCCGAGACAGACGATAATTTTCGGCCGGATCAGCGCCACCTGATTGCGCAGCCAGCCGATGCACGCTTCCTGCTCTTCAGGCAGCGGATCACGGTTCTTCGGCGGGCGGCATTTGACAATATTCGCAATGTAGATGTTGGTTTTGCGGTCAAGATCGACGGCAGCCAGCATTTTGTCGAGAAGCTGCCCGCCGCGCCCGACAAACGGTTCGCCCTGAAGATCCTCGTTTTCACCGGGGCCTTCACCGATAAACAGGATTTTCGCGCCGGGGTTGCCCACGCCGACTACCACGTTGGTGCGTGTCTCACACAGCCCGCATTTGCGGCAGTTCAGACAGTTTTCCTTTAA
>JBJEOO010000062.1:0-3579 GCA_051880755.1 Hominenteromicrobium sp. | reverse complement strand
AGAAATCAATGCGCACATGGCTGCAGAATGATCGAAAAGAACGCGCTGCCGCAGGGTGTATGCCGTGCGGCAGCTTTTTTTGAGAAAAAGGGAGATGTACAGTGAGTCAGAAAATGAGTCAGAATGCCCTGAATCTTGGGGCGCGTCTGCGGATGTGCGCGGATTTTGTCCGCCCCGGTGCGCGTCTTGCGGATATCGGCACGGATCACGGCTACATTCCGATTGCGCTGCTGCAAAGCGGAAAGGTGCCCTTTGCCGTTGCGTCGGATATCAATCCGGGACCGCTGAAAAGCGCCGAACAGCACGCGGCGCAGTATGCGGCGGCCGACCGGATGCGCTTTGTTCTGTGCGACGGTCTGCACGGTGTGGAGCCGTCGGAAGCCGATGACATCGTGATTGCCGGTATGGGCGGCGAGCTGATCCTGCGTATCATCGGGGAAACGCCGTGGCTCTGCACGCCGGAAAAGCACCTTGTTCTGCAGCCGATGACAACGGCGGCGCAGCTGCGCACAGGGCTTCTGGAGCGTGGGTTTGAGATTGAGCGCGAAGAAGCCGTTTACGACGAAAAAAAGATTTACTCCGTGCTGTCCGTGTTTTATACCGGTGTGCGGCAGACGGATGTTCCGCTGCTTTTGGCGTATATGGGAAAAATCCAACCCGGCAGCCTGAACAGCGCGCGATATGCGCGGAGCGTCGAGCATAATATATCCAATAAGATCAAGGGGCTTCGCCACACGGGCGGCGATACCGGCGCGCTCGAAGCGCTGCGGCAGTCGCTCCTTGACATTTACATGAAAGGATGGACGGAGTATGACAGTTGACGCGGTTTACCGCGCGATCGATGCGGCTGCGCCGTTTTCGGAGTCCATGGATTTTGACAACACCGGCATTCTGATCGGTGATCCGCAGGCGGAGGTGACGGATGCGCTCATCTGCCTGGATGTTGCGCCGCGCGTGCTCCGCGAAGCGGGCGAGCTTGGCGCACAGCTGATCATCAGCCATCATCCGGTGATTTTTACGCCGCTGCGTGCGGTGCGGAGCGGAACGGTCGTCCATGATCTGATCCGGAGCGGTCTGAACGTGATCAGCGCACACACGAATCTGGATAAGGCGTATCCGTACGGCGTCAATCACGCCTTGGCCGAGGCGCTCGGGCTGCAGCGTGTGCATGGCATCATTGCGGACGGAAACGGCTGTATCGCCTATATGGGCGAGCTTGCGCAGGAAATGACGCCGGAGGCGTTTGCCGGGCAGATCAAGGAAGCGCTCGGACTGAAGCATCTGCGCTATACGCCGGCCAATCGCATGATCCGCACGGCAGCCGTCGTCGGCGGCGCGGGCGGAGCGTATGCGGCGGAAGCGGCACTGTGCGGTGCAGACGCTTTTGTGACCGGTGAGGTAAAGCAGCATGAGGCCATCGCCGCGCGCGATGCCGGATTGGTGCTGTACGAAGCCGGGCATTATCATACGGAAATTCCGTTCCGGCCGATGCTGGCGGGGTATCTTGCGCAGCAGTGCCCCGGCGTGTGCTTCCATGTATCGAAATATGAGCGTCCGCCGATGGAAAGTCTGTAAGGGATAGGAAAGGGGATCACTATGGCACTGGATGGTGCTTTTCTGAGACATTTGAAACAGGAGATCGGCAAGGCGCTGATCGGCTCCCGCGTGGATAAGGTTTTTCAGCCGAACCGCGATGAGCTGATCCTTGCGTTCCGCGGGTTTGACGCCGCGCATAAGCTGCTGATTTCCGCGCGCGCCAACAGCGCGCGGATCAATCTGACAAAAATTCCGGTTGAAAATCCGCAGCAGCCGCCGATGCTCTGCATGCTTCTGCGCAAGAAGCTGCAGGGCGCCAGACTGCTGGATATCACGCAGCCGGAGCTTGAACGCGCGCTGATGCTGAAATTTGACAGTGTCAATGAGCTTGGCGACCATGTGGAGCTGACGCTGGCCGTTGAGATCATGGGGCGGTACAGCAATATCATCCTTGTCGATGAAAACGGCAAGATCATCGATGCGCTCAAGCGTGTGGATGCGGAAATGTCCTCCGAGCGTCTTGTTCTGCCGGGACTTCTGTACCGTCTGCCGCCGCCGCAGGATAAGCTCTCCATGCTGTCCTGTGAGGAGACGGCGGTTCTGGAACGGATCGATGCGCTTCCGCGGGATATGGAGCTTTCCAAAGCGCTGCTTGCGGTGCTGCAGGGCATTTCGCCGATTGCCGCGCGCGAGGTGCAGAACAGCGTGGGGCGCGGGGGCGAGGTGTTCATCCGCAGCATGACGCCGCAGCTTCGCGAGCGTACGCTGTATTTCCTGAAGCGGCTGATTCAGACGGTGCGGGCCGTATCCGGCAAACCGTATATGGTGGCGGATCCGCAGAAGAAGCCGAAGGACTTCTCGTTTCTGGACATCCATCAATACGGCGCTTCCATGACGGTGATCGAGAAAGCGAGCTTTTCCGGCATGCTCGATGATTTCTATGCCGAACGCGATCAGATTGAGCGCATGCGCGTGAAAAGTCAGGATCTTCTCCGGCTGCTCACGAATCATTCGGATCGTCTCAGCCGAAAGATTGCAAACCAGCAGGCGGAGCTTGCGTCCTGCGCGGAACGCGACATACTCCGCATCAAGGGGGATTTGCTCAGCGCAAATATGTATGCAATCGAAAAAGGCGCGAAATCGGTAAAGCTTCAGAATTTCTATGACGAGGCAATGCAGGAACTCGAGATTTCACTGGATCCGGCGCTGACGCCGCAGCAGAATGCGCAGAAATATTACAAGAATTACCGCAAAGCAAAAACGGCGGAGGAGAAGCTCACCGAGCAGATTCGCCTGGCACAGACGGAGCTGACATATCTTGACAGCGTGTTTGAGGCGCTGGCACTTGCGGAGAATGAGCGCGACCTTGCCGAAATCCGAACCGAGCTGATGGAACAGGGCTATGTGCGGATGCAGCGCGGCAAAAAGAATCAGAAGCAGCCGCCGATTGCCGCACCGCTCAAGTTTACAACGAGCGACGGCTTCACCGTGCTGGTCGGCCGCAACAACCGGCAGAACGACAAGCTGACGCTGAAGGATGCCAACAACAACGACATCTGGTTCCACACGAAAAACATTCCCGGTTCACATGCCGTACTGGTCACGGAAGGCAGAGTGCCGACCGAAACCGCGATGGAAGAAGCAGCCGTGTTGGCTGCCCGCCATAGCCGTGCGAGGGATTCTGCACAGGTGCCGGTCGATTACACACAGATCCGTTATGTCTCAAAGCCCCAGGGCGCAAAACCGGGCATGGTAATCTATGTAAACTATAAGACGATTTTTGTCAACCCTGCCGGGGAGTAAACCGGAGCGGCGGCGCCCAAAAAACGAAACAGAAGATAAAGCGCCCCTGATGCAGCAAGGATGCCCGCATCAGGGGCGCTGCCGCAGACAGCGGAAACGGTTCCGAAACCGCCCGGCAAAGTGGCCGGCGTAAAGCAGAAAAAGAAAAATCCCGCAGGAACGTAGTGTTCATGCGGGTTTTTTGTGGCGCGCTTGACTGGACTCGAACCAGCGGCCTACAGAGTCGGAGTCTGTCGCTCT
>JBJEOO010000061.1:0-15755 GCA_051880755.1 Hominenteromicrobium sp. | reverse complement strand
AAGGCCATACGGACAGCCGGGTCCACTGCCGATTGGCGGCCTTTGTGCAGCCTTATTGATTGAGTTAAAAGCTCAAATTTTATAAGTTGGTTCCTTTATAACCGAAATGCGCCTGCGCGCAGACTTGTGAAACGGTCAATAAGAGTAGTAAAAGTATAATTGCTATATAGACTCTGATCATCCCGTCCCCACCGAACCCTCCCAGCCGATTCTCCCGGATTTTGCGGCGTTCCCGCTCTGTGCGGCCGCCGGACAGCCGAAGTACGGCGGGAAACTGATCTATTTGGGCTATAAACGCAAGTTGTGCATGCAGCACGGCTTGCGTTTTTTGTTTTGGAAGCAGCCGCTGAGAGGGTGAAACATCTGATGAAAAAGCAAACCCGTCTGGACCAGAGCCGCGCGCCCATCTATGAGGCGCTTGAGACGTTCCGGCGTATGCGCGTCGTCCCCTTCGACGTGCCGGGGCATAAGCGCGGCCGCGGAAATCCGGAGCTGACCGCCTTTCTGGGCCAGCAGTGCGTGAGCATGGACGTAAACAGCATGAAACCGCTCGATAATCTCTGCCACCCGGTTTCCGTCATCCGGGAGGCCGAGGAGCTGGCCGCCGATGCCTTCGGCGCGGCCCACGCCTTTCTGATGGTCGGCGGCACCACAAGCTCCGTGCAGAGCATGGTTCTGACCGCCTGCAAGCGCGGGGATGAAATCATCCTGCCTCGCAACGTTCACCGCAGCGTCATCAACGCGCTGGTTCTGTGCGGCGCGGTTCCGGTTTATGTAAACCCAGAGGTGGATCAGCGTCTGGGCATTTCGCTGGGCATGTGCAGGGAGCAGGTGGCCAAAGCGATCGCCGAGCATCCGAGGGCTGTGGCCGTACTGGTGAACAACCCCACCTATTACGGAATCTGCAGCGACCTGCGCGCCATTGTGCGCATGGCGCACGACGCCGGCATGCTCTGCCTCGTTGACGAAGCGCACGGCACACACTTTTATTTCGGCGGCGGGCTGCCCGTATCCGCCATGGAAGCGGGCGCGGATATGGCCTCGGTCTCCATGCACAAGAGCGGCGGCAGCCTGACCCAGTCCAGCCTGCTCCTGACCGGCCCCAACGTGCACGCCGGCTATGTGCGGCAGATCATCAACCTGACCCAGACGACCTCGGGCAGCTATCTGCTGATGTCCAGCCTCGATATCAGCCGCCGCAATCTGGCGCTGCGGGGGCGCAAGGTGTTTCATCAGGTTGCCGACATGGCGGAATACGCCCGGCAGGAAATCAACGCCGTGGGCGGCTATTACGCGTTCGGGCGCGAGCTGCTGAACGGCAATTCCGTTTTTGATTTCGACGCCACCAAGCTGAGCGTCCACACGCTCGACATCGGACTGGCCGGCATCGAGGTTTACGACATCCTGCGCGATGAATACGACATTCAGATTGAATTCGGCGACATCGGCAACATCCTCGCTTATCTCTCCATCGGCGACCGTCCGCAGGAGCTGGAGCGTCTGGTCAGCGCGCTGGCGGAGATCCGCCGCCGCTACCAGAAAGACAGAACCGGCCTTCTGAATCAGGAATACATCGATCCGGAGGTCGTCACCAGCCCGCAGGAGGCGTTTTATGCCGAAAAGCTCAGCCTGCCGCTCACGGAAAGCGTGGGCCGCGTCTGCAGCGAGTTCGTCATGTGCTATCCGCCCGGCATCCCGATTCTGGCGCCGGGTGAGCGCATCACCGCCGAAATCCTCGAGCATATCCAATATGCAAAGGAAAAGGGCTGCAGCATGACCGGCCCGGAGGATTCCGAACTGAAATATATCAACGTATTGGCTTAGGAGGCGAAGCATCATGGAAATGTGGTTCAGTGAATTTCACACGCCGGATGTGCAGCACAGCATCCGCGTAAACCGTCATCTCTATTCCAAGCAGAGCGATTATCAGCGCATCGATATTTTTGAAACGCCGGAATTCGGCCGTGTCCTCACGCTGGACGGCAATGTTATGCTGACGGAGCGCGATGAATTCATCTACGACGAGATGATCACGCATGTGCCCATGGCGGTGCATCCGGGCATCCGGGACATTCTGGTGATCGGCGCCGGGGACGGCGGCGTGGTGCGCGAGCTGACCCGGTATGACCGCGTCCGGCGCATCGACCTGGTGGAGATGGACCCGCAGGTTGTGGAGGCCTGCCGCACCTATCTGCCCAGCAATGCCTGCCGGATGGATGACCGGCGCGTGCACATCCACTTTGAAAACGCCCTCAAATTCATCCGCCGCCGTGAGGCTTCCTACGATCTGATCATCGTGGACTCCACCGACCCCTTCGGCCCCTCCGAGGGACTGTTCACGCGCGAATTTTACGGCAACTGCTACAACGCCCTGCGTGAGGACGGCATTATGGTCAACCAGCAGGGCAGCCCCTTCTATTCGGAGGACGCCATCGCCATGCAGCGCAGCCACAAGCGCATTGTCAACACCTTCCCCATCAGCCGCGTGTATCAGGCGCATATTCCCACCTATGCCGCCGGTTACTGGCTCTTCGGCTTTGCGAGCAAAAAGTACCACCCCATTGACGATCTGGACGGCGACGCCTGGAACGCGCTCAACCTGCACACCCGCTATTACACCACCAGACTGCATGTGGGCGCTTTCTTCCTGCCTGCTTTTCTGGAGGAAATGCTTCAGGAGGTGGAATCGTAATGCTGCCCAACATCGAAACCTTCCTCGGCTGCACCGCCGCTTATGAGGATGCCCGCATCGTCCTGTACGGCGCGCCGTTTGATTCCACCACCAGCTTCCGCCCCGGCGCGCGGTTCGGCCCCTCCGCCATGCGCCACGAGAGCTTCGGCCTCGAAACCTACAGTCCCTATCAGGATGCCGATCTGGCCGACTGCGCCGTTTTTGACAGCGGCGATCTGGAGCTGTGCTTCGGCAGCGCGGAAGCCGCCCTCGCCGATATCGAAAGCCGCGCCGATGAAATTCTGCGGGACGGCAAGCTGCCGCTGCTGCTGGGCGGCGAGCATCTAGTCACGCTGGGCGCCGTTCGCGCCGCCGTCCGGCGGTATCCGGACCTTCACATCATTCACTTTGACGCGCACGCCGACCTGCGCGACGATTACCTCGGCGCAAAGCTCAGCCATGCCTGCGTGCTGCGGCGCTGCCATGAGCTGCTCGGAGACGGCCGCATCCATCAGTTCTGTATCCGCAGCGGAGACCGCGAAGAATTCCGCTTTGCCCGGGCACACACTTCGCTTCATCCCTTTGATTTTACCGGTCTGGACGAAACGGTTTCCGCGCTGCGGCGTCAGGACGTGCCCGTCTATTTCACCATCGATCTGGATTGTCTGGATCCCGCCGCATTCCCGGGCACCGGAACGCCCGAGGCCGGCGGCGTCAGCTTTGTCCGGCTGCTCGGGGCCATCCGGACGGTCTGCACCGCCCGCATCATCGGCGCAGACGTCAACGAGCTGGCCCCCATGCTGGATCACAGCGGCGTTTCAACCGCGGCCGCCTGCAAGGTGCTGCGGGAGCTGATCCTTGCGCTGTATCAATAAGGTTATTCTGAAAGGAGCATTCCAACCATGAGCAAAGTTCTTGTCATCGGCTGCGGCGGCGTTGCGTCCGTCGCCATCCACAAATGCTGTCAGGTCAGTGAGGTTTTCTCGGAGCTGTGCATTGCAAGCCGCACAAAGTCAAAATGCGACGCGCTTGCCGCCGCGCTGGCCCCCAAAACCGCCACGAAAATCACCACCGCGCAGGTGGATGCGGACGATGTGCAGCAGGTCATCGATCTGATCCGGTCATATCAGCCGGAGCTGGTCATGAACATCGCGCTGCCCTATCAGGATCTGACCATTATGGATGCCTGTCTGGCCTGCGGCGTCAACTACATGGACACCGCAAACTACGAACCGGAGGACACGGACAACCCCGAGTGGCGCGCCGTTTACGAAAAGCGCTGCGCCGAAGCCGGCTTCTCCGCCTATTTCGATTACAGCTGGCAGTGGGCCTACCGCAAAAGGTTTGAAGAGGCCGGTCTGACCGCCCTGCTCGGCTGTGGATTTGACCCCGGCGTAACACAGGCTTACTGCGCCTACGCCAAAAAGCACGAATTCGATACCATTGACACGATCGATATTCTGGACTGCAACGGCGGCGACCACGGCTACGCCTTCGCCACGAATTTTAATCCGGAGGTCAACCTGCGCGAGGTCTCCGCGCCCGGCAGCTACTGGGAAAACGGACATTGGGTGGAAATTCCGGCCATGAGCATCAAGCGCGGCTACGATTTCGACGCCGTGGGGCACAAGGACATGTATCTGCTCCATCACGAGGAAATCGAAAGCCTTGCGCTGAACATTCCGGAAGTCAAACGCATCCGCTTCTTCATGACCTTCGGCCAGAGCTATCTCGACCATATGCGCTGTCTGGAGGACGTCGGCATGCTCTCCACCAGCCCCATCGAATTTGAAGGCCGTGAGATCGTCCCCATCAAGTTCCTGAAGGCTCTCCTGCCCGACCCCGCCAGTCTCGGTCCCCGCACAAAGGGTAAGACGAACATCGGCTGCATTTTCACCGGAAAGAAGGACGGCAAAGATAAAACCTATTATATCTACAACATCTGCGACCATCAGGCATGCTACCGCGAAGTGGGCAGTCAGGCGATCAGCTACACGACCGGCGTTCCCGCCATGTGCGGCGCGCTGATGCTGCTGACCGGCAAATGGAACAAGCCCGGCGTCTACACCGTGGAGGAATTCGATCCCGATCCCTTCCTCGACGCGCTGGATCGGTACGGCCTGCCCAGAAGCGAAAACCGGGCGCCCGTGCTGGTTGACTGATGGGCGCGCTTTCGGGCCGGGATGCGCGCCCGCCGTTTTCCGGGCTGGGTGAAGCATCCCCGCAGGCACTGTTCGGCGCGCTGCCCACACCGTGCTACATTCTGGACGAAGCCGCGCTGCGCCGCAACGGCGAGATCCTCGCAGGCGTCGCGGCGCGCACCGGCTGCAAAATTCTGCTTGCGCAGAAGGCTTTTTCCAATTATGACCTCTACCCCGTGCTCGCGCCCTTTCTCGCGGGCACGGAGGCAAGCGGTTTATACGAAGCCCGCCTCGGCGCCGAGGAAATGCCCGGCGGGGAAGTCCATGTGTTCTGCGGCGCTTATACGGACGGCGCGTTTGACGAGCTGCTGCGCTATGCGGATCACATCGTCTTCAATTCGCCCCGGCAGCTCGCGAAATTCGGGCCGGCCGCGCAAAAGGCGGGCAAAAGCATCGGGCTTCGGATCAACCCGGAATGCTCCACGCAGGAGGGCCACGCGATTTACGATCCCTGCGCGCCCGGAAGCCGGCTGGGCACGACACGCGCGCAATGGGACGCGGCCATGACGCCGGAGCTGACCGCGCTGCTGGACGGCCTGCACTTCCACACGCTGTGTGAACAGGACGCCGATGCGCTGGAAATCACGCTGAATGCCGTGCGGGAACGGTTCGGCGACCTGCTTCCGCACATGAAATGGCTCAATTTCGGTGGCGGCCACCACATCACGCGGCCGGGCTACGATGTCGCGCGGCTGGAGCGCTGCATCCGCACGGCACAGCGGGAATGGGGCGTGCAGGTCTATCTGGAGCCGGGGGAAGCCTGCGCCCTCAACGCGGGCTATCTCGCGTCGCGCGTGCTGGACGTGCTGCAGAACGGTGAAACCCGGCTCGCCGTTCTGGATGCCAGCGCCGCCTGTCACATGCCGGATGTGCTGGAAATGCCGTACCGGCCGCCGCTGTACGGCGCGGGCGAACCGGGCGAGCGCCCCTGCACCTTCCGTCTGGGCGGCCCCACCTGTCTGGCCGGCGACGTAATCGGCGATTACAGCTTTGACGCGCCGCTCAGAGAGGGCGATCTCCTGCTTTTCGGCGATATGGCCATCTACACCACCTGCAAAAACAACACCTTCAACGGCATGCCGCTGCCAGCCATCTTCGTGCTGTGCGCGGACAGCCGCCTGCAGAATCTGCGCACCTTCGGATACGCGGATTTCAAGCGCCGTCTGGGCGGGGGCGCCGTATAACCGCCTTCACAAAAAAGCAGACGTCCTGCAGGCTGAATCGACAGCCGCGGGACGTCCTTTTTTACCGGCAGGTCACGGCCAGCCGGATTCTCTCGTACGGCGTATCGGACTGGATGGAGCAGTCCGCGCCGAGGATAAAGCCGCGCCGGCCCGTTTTTGCGATCAGGCGGCTGATCTCCGCTCTGACCTCGTCGTCCGTGCCCTTATAGAGCACGCCGGCAGGCGTATTGTCCAGGCCGCCGAGCACGCACTTCATATTCGGGAAGAAATCCCGGCCTTCACGCATGCTCATTTTTTCAACATAGACAGCCCAGTTCACCGCGGCGGCTTCGTAGTCCTGCCAGACTTCGATGTTGTTGCGGTCGCCCGCCCAGCCGCAGCAGTGCAGGATATTGAGGTCGCCGAGCGTGTTCGCGCAGTCGAGCACCGCGCGGTCGGAGGGTGTAATCAGGCGGCGGTATTCCTCAACGGAGAAGCGGTTCTTCTCGCCGCCCTGTACGCTGTAATAGATGCCGTCCGCGCCCGCTTCAAACAGCGCCTTGACGAACAGCTTGTTGTCCTCGGCGATCACGTCGAGCGCATGGCGCACCGCTTCGGGATCCTCCCGGAGCGTCTGCATGACAAGCTCCTCGCCGTAGCCGAAACGGATGGACGAAAACGGCGCGAACACCGTGTAGTACACGAGCGCTTCCTTGCCCACCGCTTCGACGATCGCCTTCGTGCGCTCCACCTGCTCCTGGAAAAACGGGTGCTGGGGGCCCATCGGCTCGAGCTTGTACCAGTCCGCCGCCTTTTCCACCTTCAGCGGGTTCGGGTAGTCGAAGTAGCTGTCGCACATGATTTTCATCATGTCGAGGTCGCACTTTCTGAAGTAGTCGACATGCGCGTCGACCGCGCCCTGTCCCTTTGCGGCGTCGCCGCCGAAGTGGAACCAGAAGCCCGCCGGCACGCGGTCCGGCTCGCCGCCTCTGAGCGCCGTGATCACTCTTTCTCTTTTGTTCATTTCAACACGTCCTCTCCTTCCCGCGCGCTTTGTGCACGGATTTAGATAAAACAACTATACCGCACGGGAAAGCGGATGTCAACCATGGCTTTTCCGCTTGCTTTTTTCGGCGCACCGTGCGATACTGGAATAAACCGCGCAAGGCAGGACAGGATTCGGCGCGGGAAAACCTGTATACTGTAATTACCGAAAGGAGGCAAGAGACATGGAGCTGATTCAAACAATACAGGGTGCAATCGATTATATGGAAGCGCACATCACAGAACCCATCACCTACGCGGACGTCGCAAAATCGCTGTACCTGTCCGGCTTTCATTTTCACCGGATGTTCAGCATGGTCACCGGCATGACGCCTGCGGAATACCTGCGCAGACGCCGTCTGTCGCTTGCGGGCGAAGCGCTTTCCGCCGGGGGCGGCAAGGTGCTCGACGTCGCGCTGCAATACGGCTACGATTCGCCCGAAAGCTTCACAAAGGCCTTTACGCGCTTTCACGGCATAACCCCAAGCGCTGCGCGCCGATCCGGAGCGGTGCTCAGGCAGTTCAACCGCCTTTCGGTCAAAATACTGGTAGAAGGTGGAGACAGCATGCAGTACAGAATTGAAAAAAGAGATTCCTTCTCTCTGCTCGCGGCGGTGCGTTCCTTCCCGAACGCCGCGGCAGGCGACATCGACAACCACGAGATTCACGATTTCTGGATGGAGTGCGGCGAAAACGGAACCTTAAACGTCCTGAAAAGCCACGCGGCAGACGGCACACTCTACGGCGTGTGCGAATCGATTTCAAACGACAGACCCGATTTCCGCTATGGCATTGCCGTACAAAACGGCGGCGATGCGCTTGTGCCGGACGGATTGGAGCGCTGGACGGTCGAAGCCGGCACATGGGCGGCCTTTCCGTGTATCGGACGCGACGAGGACAATGTGATCGGCGAAACGTGGGGAAAAATCTTCCGCGAGTTTCTGCCGCAGTCCGGCTACGAAATGCTGGACCGCGCGGATCTGGAGGTCTATGGGGACGCGCTCGGCGAAGGCGTTTTCTGCGAAATCTGGATTCCGGTACGCAAAAAAGCATAAAGCAGGAAAAAGCGGAGCGCCCAAGCCGGGTGCTCCGCGTCTTTGCGTTCTCTTGCTTTATTTCTCTTCAATGCGCCATGTGATGCCCTGCGGGGTATCGGTGACGACAATGTGCCGCGCGGCAAGCTCGTCGCGGATGGCGTCGGCGGTGGCCCAGTCCTTTGCCTTGCGCGCCGCGCTGCGCTTTGCGATCAGCGCCTCGATCTCCGCGGCTTCCTCCGCCGTGACACCCTCGGGGATTGCGTGCTTCGCCGCTTCCGCTTCCTTGTTCAGGCGGTCGGCGGCGTCGAGCAGGCCAAGCGACAGCACCGTGTCGAACTCCGCGATTAGGGCGCGCTTGTCGCCGTCGGAGAGCTTTGCCTTGAGCACGCTGTACAGCGCGGTCAGCGCGAGCGAGGTGTTCAGGTCGTTCTCGAGCGCCTGACGGAACTCACCGCGCAGCGCTTCGCAGCCCGCTTCGTCGTGCCCGCCGCCGTCCTTCAGCGCGGCAATGCGCGCAACGAGCTTCTTATATGCCGTCGCCGTGTTGTCGAGGCTCTCAAACGTGAAGGTGAGCGGCTTTCTGTAATGCGACTGCAGGCAGAACATGCGGTAAACAAGCGGGTCGTAGCCCTTTTCCTCGAGGAGCGACACCGTGAGGAAATCGCCCTTCGATTTGCTCATCTTGCCGCGCGCGTCGTTCAGATGCAGCACATGGAACCACGTTTTGCACCACGGATGGCCGAGGTACGCCTCGCTCTGCGCAATCTCGTTCGTGTGGTGCGGGAACGCGTTGTCGATGCCGCCGCAGTGGATGTCGAGGTATTCGCCGAGATACTTCACGCTGATGCCGCTGCACTCGATATGCCAGCCCGGATAGCCCACGCCCCACGGCGAATCCCATTTCAGCTCCTGATCGTCGAACTTCGACTTTGTGAACCAGAGGACAAAATCGCTCTTGCTGCGCTTGTTTTCGTCCTCCTCCACGCTGTCGCGCACGCCGACGGCAAGGCTTTCCTCCTCCATGTTGCCGAAAACATAGTACGTCTCGAGCTTTGAGGTATCGAAATAGACGTTGCCGCCCGCAAGGTACGCGTAGCCCTTCTCGATCAGCTTCTGCACCATCTCGATGAACGTATCGATGCAACTCGTGGCGGGCACGACGATCTCCGGCCGCTTGATGCCGAGCTTTTCGCAGTCTTTGAAAAAGGCGTCGGTGTAAAACGCCGCAATCTCCATCACCGTCTTGTGCTCGCGGCGCGCGCCCTTGAGCATCTTGTCCTCGCCGGTATCGGCGTCGCTCGAAAGGTGGCCGACGTCCGTGATGTTCATCGCGCGGGTCACCTCATAGCCGAGGTAGCCGAGGGCCTTCTCCAGCATGTCCTCCATGATATAGCTGCGCAGATTGCCGATGTGCGCAAAGTGATAAACCGTCGGGCCGCAGGTGTACATCTTCACCTTGCCCGCCTCGTGCGGGATGAATTCTTCCTTTTTCTGTGTGCGTGTGTTATAGAGCTGCATAACGAATACCTGACCCTTTCTTCTATCTTTTCTATATGCCATATACGGCTCCCTCCCTGAGGGAGTAAGATATTAAATCCATATACGTCCCCCTCCCTGAGGGGGATGTCCGTGAAACGGACAGGGGGAGCAAGATTCACTCGCTTCTGTTTTTACTCCTTCCACCGTCTTACGACGGTCCCCCTCCCTCAAAGAGGGAGGCTTTTAGCGGAAGTTTATTTTATTCCTTCCACCGTCTTACGACGGTCCCCCTCCCTCAAAGAGGGAGGCTTTTAGCGGAAGTTTATTTTATTCCTTCCACCGTCTTACGACGGTCCCCCTCCCTCAAAGAGGGAGGCTTATTCAGTTTCGCTGCTTTCCGCAGCTTTTTTAAGCCGCTCGATCTCGATGCGCATGCGGCAAAGCTCCTGCGCAACCGGGTCCGCCACATGGATCTGGTCGAGCGTGCTGTTGTCGAAAATGCGCTTGCCGCCGACGCGGACAATCCGCGCGGGCACACCGACGGCCGTGGCGTTGTCCGGCACCTCATCGAGCACGACCGCGCCTGCCGCGACGCGCGCGTTGTCGCCGACGCGGAACGGGCCGAGCACCTTTGCGCCCGCGCCGACGAGCACATTGTCGCCGAGCGTCGGATGCCGCTTGCCGTGGTCCTTGCCGGTGCCGCCGAGCGTCACACCCTGATACAGCGTGCAGTTGTCGCCGATAATCGTCGTCTCACCGATCACAACGCCCATGCCGTGATCGATGAACAGGTTTTTCCCGATCTGCGCGCCCGGATGGATCTCAATGCCCGTCCTGCGGCGCGCGCGCTGGGAAATAAAGCGCGCAATAAATTTCATATTGTGGCGGAAAAACCAGTTCGCCCGGCGATACGCCCGAACCGCCTTGAAGCCGGAATACAGAAAATACACCTCTGCCCGGCTGCGGGCGGCGGGGTCGCGCGCCATCACGGCGTCCAGTTCCGCCTTCAGCTTTGAAAACATACCCATCGTCTCCTTAAAACAAAAAAGCCCCGAACGCCCAAAAAGGCGCTCGGGGGCGAAATACGCAAAGCGTGAATTCCGCGGTTCCACTCCGGTTTATCACTCAAAACGGCTTAACGTGCCGCCGCCGTATACCGCTTGCCACCGGCTCACGGTATCCGCTCACGAATGCACTTCGCCCGGCGCTTTTCCGCAGCAGCTCTCAGCCCATGGCCGCCGCTCTCTTTTGACGCTCTCCGGGTTACTCGTTCGGTCTCCGCGTTTCACTGTATGGTTTATTCTAGCACATTCCCGCTCCAAACGCAAGCAATCCCCCGCAATATTTTATGCGGCGGCCGGGAAAAAGTGACTGCGCTCGCATTTTCAGAATTTGATGACAGAAAGCTTGGGATAATTCATATCTCCTGTCCACATTAGCTAATGCATATGTCTACAGATATACACAAGAATCTGCTACAATGGGCATACAGCCACAACCACGGAGGTATAGAATGATTCGCATTCTACTGTCGAAAAAGCTTGGCGAGCTTCGGATAACACAAGCCGGCTTAGCGCGCGCAACCGGCATCCGCCCAAATACAATCTGCGAGCTTTACAACGAATTTTGTGATCGTGTAAGTCTTGAACAGCTCGATTTGATCTGCGAGGTACTGAACTGTGATTTATCCGAACTGCTCATACGAACGCCCACTAAGCAGAAGACTTCCAAGTCAAAACATAAAACAATTCGCCGCTAGATTTTGGAGATAAAAGCCTGTTGTATAGAAAAATCCGCGCAAGACTTTCTGCTCTGCGCGGATTTTCTTGTTTTTCATTTACAGCGAAAGCTGCTCGTCGATGTATTTCGCGCGTTCCAGAGCGCGCTTCTTGAGGAGCTGGTCGATCTTGCTGTGGGGGTCAAGCAGCGAGCTGATGGAGACGTCGTGGTTCAGCGCGGAGATGAAATACGCGATGTACTTCGAGACGTCGACCTCATGGAACCACGGGCGGTTCTTCAGCTCCGGATTCAGATAGGTGAGGTTGCTGCCGAAGATACCGTCGATGAGGCCCTGCTCATACGCCTGGTCGAACTTCTCCAGACCGTTCGTGAAGATGGCATAGGTGCCGTAAGCGAAGAAGCGGTTTGCGCGGCGCGCCTTGACGTTCTCCGCGATATCGAGCATGGATTCGCCGGAGGAAATGATGTCGTCCGCGACGAAAACATCCTTGCCCTCAACCGAAGCGCCGAGATACTCATGCGCGACAATCGGGTTGCGGCCGTCGACAATGCGGGAATAGTCGCGGCGCTTGTAGAACATGCCCAGCTCTACGCCGAGCACGGAAGCATAGTACATGTTGCGGTTCAGCGCGCCCTCGTCCGGGCTGACGATCATGAAGTCGTCCTTGTCCGTGGAAAGATCCGGGAAGTCCTTGAAAAGCTTTTTGAGCACCTGATACGTCGGCATCAGGTTGTCAAAGCCCATGACCGGCACGGCGTTCTGCACGCGCGGGTCGTGCGCGTCGAAGGTGAGCAGATTGGAAACGCCCATCTGCTGCAGCTCCTGCAGCGCGTAGGCACAGTCCAGAGATTCGCGGTAGCTGCGGCGGTGCTGGCGGCCGCCGTAGAGCAGCGGCATGACGACGTTGACGCGGTGTGCCTTGCCGCTCGCCGCCTGAATCAGACGCTTGAGATCCTGGTAGTGGTCGTCCGGGGACATGTGGTTTTCCTGTCCGAAATAATTGTACGTCAGGCTGTAATTGCCCACATCCACAATGAAGAACAGGTCATAGCCGCGCACGGTGGACTTGATCATACCCTTGCCGTCGCCGGAAGCGAAGCGCGGGCAGCTGCTCTCAATCATGAACGTGTCATAGTCGAGGCCGGCCCGCTTGGCCCAGCGCACCAGATGTGCCTCAACCTTTTCGGAAAGCTCTCTCGCGCCGGCAAGCGGCACGATGCCGAGGGGCGCCACCCGATTCTCGGCACTGAAAAACGTCTGTGATTCCATTACCATTTGATAACTCCTTCAAACTGCATTTTCCGTTGTAAACCGTCCGCCGCAGGCGAACAATGTCGGCTTTTGTCAGTTAAAATATAGCACAATTCGGCCGATATTTCTACAAGAACCTCGCAACTATTAAATTTTTGTTAATTTGGATAACAGGGTGATTCCAAACGGAGCGAGTTTGATGGAATTTACCGTTTGATCTGTACCGTACAACTTGTATTTTCCGCCAAGATCCACGGTTTTTTCGCTGTCTGAATAGTTTTCCACAAAGATGATCCCGCCCGTCTCATTCTGCCGCAGATGCGCCGTCACGCCCCGGGGCAGCTCGGTTTCCAGCGCGCGGGAAACCGCAAGCGCGCGGATCTGCTCACCGTAGAAATCACGCAGAAAATCCACGCCGGTGCGCGCCGCAAGATAATACGCCGTGCCCTTGCCGAATGCGTTTTTCGTCAGCGCCGGCTCGCCAGCGTAGAAGTCCTTTTCGTAGGTGCCGAGCACCTCGGCCGTGATCGGATGAATGCGCGCGCAAAGCTCCATCGCCGTATAGCTTTTGCCGTTTACGGCGATGCTATTCAGCATTCCGTCCGGCAGGCCGTCGATTTCCTCATTCCACACGCCGAAAACGTCCATCATGCCGCCGGGCGCGCCGCCGAGGAAGCACAGATCCGTCTCGTCCGCAATGCCGCTCCAGTAGGTCGTGACCAGTGTGCCGCCGTTTTCCACAAACGCGCGCATCTTCTGTTCAAAACCGGCGCGGTACATGTAGAGCATCGGCGCGATCACAAGCTTGTAGCCGGAAATGTCGCCGTCCATGTCGACAATGTCCACCTGCACGCCCTGCTCCCAGAACGGGCGGTAATGATTCACCAGCGTCTCAACATATTTCTTGCCGATGTTGCGCGGGCCGGCCGCCGCGTCGATCGCCCAGCGGTTCTCCACGTCGTAGACGATCGCCACCTCGGGCCTGACCTCGGTGCTGTATACGTCGCCGCGGTCGTTCATCGCTTTGAGCTGTGCGCCCACAAGCTGCACGTCCTTGAAAACGCGCGTGTTTTCGGTCCTGACGAAATCATACGGGCCGCTGTTGCCGACATGGTCGACCACCGCGCCGTGGAGCTTTTCGCAGGAGCCGCGGCTCTTGCGGAACTGAAAATACTGCACGGAGTTCGAGCCGTGCGCCACCGCCTGCATCGAGGAAAGCAGGTGCATGCCGGGGCGCTTGAGCATGCTGACCGGCGACCAGTTCGTCATGCTCGGCGTGCTCTCCATCAAAAGGAAATTCTCGTGCTTCACGGAGCGCATCACGTCGTGGGAAAGCGCGGAAAAGACCGCGACATCGGTGTTGTCCGTCGTGTGCCACTGGGGGTAGTTGTCCCACGAGACGACGTCCAGCGCGGGGCCGAACTTGAAGTAGTCCAGCCCGTCGTAGAAGCCCATCAGGTTCGCCGTGACCGGAATATCCGGGTTCACCGCCTTGACCGTATCGCGCTCGAGCGTCATGAAATCGACGGTCTGGTGCGTGACAAAGCGCTTCCAGTCAAGCGTAAGGCCGTGCACATTCATCTCGCCGTTCGGCACCGGCGCGTGAATCTGCGCCCAGTCCGTATAGGTGTGGCTCCAGAAATCCGTCCACCACGCGTGGTTCAGGTTGTCGAGCGTCTTGTATTTCGCCCTGAGCCAGCCGCGGAACGCTTCCTGACACAGCGGGCAGTAGCACTCGCCGCCGTATTCGTTGGAGAGGTGCCAAAGGATGACGCCCGGGTGGTTCGCAAACCGCTCGGCGAGGCGGCGGTCGATCTCGCGCACCTTTTCGCGGTAAACGGGCGAGGTGTAGCAGTGGTTGTGCCGCGCGCCGGAAAGGTCGCGCACGCCGTTCGGCTGCACGCGGCGGATCTCCTCGTACTTCTCGCTCATCCAGAGCGGCTTTGCGCCGGAGGGCGTGGCGAGAACGGTATAAATGCCGTTTGCGTACAGGTTATCGATAATCTCCGCGAGCCAGTCAAAGGTGTAGACGCCCTCCTCGGGCTCGAGGTGCGCCCAAGAGAAAATGCCGACGGAAACGCAGTTGATGTCCGCCTTCTTCATCAGCTCAATATCCTGCTTCAGAACCTCCGGATAGCGCAGCCACTGCTCCGGATTGTAATCGCCGCCGTGCAGCAGCTTCGGAAACTTCGGTGTAATCGGTTTCATAAAGTGAGTCCTCCCTGTGGGGCTGTTTTTCTCTACCCAGTATAGCCGTTATCCGCACGGATTGCAAGCCAAAAAAGCGCGCGGCCGGCCGGACGTTTCTCTGGCCGCGCGCAGGCGGGCAATCGTGATCGGCTGCGTTATCCTCGCGCTCGTTCTCGCATTTGACGCGCTCTGCCGCTCCGGCGCGATACTGGAAATTGTCTGGTTTTTCCGCCGGCTGTTCGCTTCATAAAAGCCGCACACAGCAACCCGCCCTGCCGGAGACGATCCGGCAGGGCGGTGATTTTTTCTGTTATTTTCCCGAAAACTCCCGCGTCAGCTTTTTGATGCGCACGAGGTACGACGTGACGAGCAACACCGCCGCGCCGGCCCACGCGGCAACCTCCGCGTAATAGATGCCTTCCTCCCCGAGGAAAATCGGCAGGATCAGCGCAACGCCGACACGCATCAAAAACTCCATGATGCCCGAGGCCATCGGCATGACCGTATCGCCCAGGCCCATCAGCGCGGATCGGTAGATATGCAGCATATAAAGCACCGAAAGGCAGACGCTCATGACGTTGAGGTAATGCACCGCAACCTTTGTGGAAAGCGCAACCTCCTCCGGCGTGCCGGAGATGAAAAGCGCCACGGCATACCGGCCGAAGATCAGCACGGCGGCCGTAATCACCAGCGAAGTCACGAGCGCAATCCACGTTGCGGAGCGCATGCCGCGCTTGATGCGGTCCAGCAGCCCGGCGCCGAGATTCTGCCCGACATACGTCGTCACCGCATAGCCGAACGAGGTCGCGGCGATCTCCAGAATGCCGTACAGCTTATTCGTCGCCGTAAAGCCCGCCACCACGAGCACGCCGTAGCGGTTGACCACCGACTGCACCACCATGCCGCCCACGGAAATGATGAGATTCTGCGCCGCGGCCGGGGTGCCAAGCCCCAGCAGCCGGCGCGCCATATACGCTT
>JBJEOO010000060.1:0-15791 GCA_051880755.1 Hominenteromicrobium sp. | reverse complement strand
ATCGATTATGAAGAGCGTGGAAGACTGCTTTGAAATGAACGTTCCGTACGGCGATATTGCGGCGCTTGTGCGCAGACAGCTTTCCGATAACCGCAAGTGGAATGTCGTGCAGTACAGCGTGACGGGCTTCGGCGATTCCCAGATTCCGTACTCGATGAGCGACTACGCCTATGTCATGCAGCCGGACTACGAGACGGTCAATAAGGCGAAAGAGCTGATGAAGAAGGTGCGCGACGGAGAAGTTGTGGTGATCAATGAGATTCCGACGGAGGAATCGTATGTCGACCCGCTTGAGGAATAAACACGGCAGATATTTCGCATAAGCCGGACAGCCGAACCGGCGCGCTGTCCGGCTTCGTTTGTGCCGGCCGAAGCGTGAAATCCGGTGCCCTGAGGTCCGGTGAAATACCCGCAGCAGCGTGAAACGGAAAATATGGAGCGTGCGGTGCTGAAAAATGGGCCGAAATGAAACTTTTCCCCCCGAAGCCCTTGCGGTTTCAGGGGGAATTCTCTATAATAAGACCGATATAACCGAAAAACCGGCGTATGGGAAAGGAAGCACATGCGCCGTGCAGAAAGGTAGTGGTCATTGAAATGGAACAGATCCAGCTGTTTTTGGAGACGTTTCTCGATTCCTGCGTAGGCATCGCCATCCATTGCTTTGAGCTTGTCGGCGTTGTGATCATCATCGTGGCGGGCATCAGGGGCGTCATCAGCTATATCCGGAAGGATCCCTCCGTTCGGCTGCAGCTGGCGCAGGGCATGGCGCTCGGGCTGGAATTCAAGCTCGGCAGCGAGATCCTGCGTACGGTTATTGTCCGTGAACTGACAGAGGTTGCGCTTGTGGCGGCAATCATTGCCGTGCGTGCTGCGCTGACCTTCCTGATCCACTGGGAAATCCGGATCGAGGAGAACACCGAGAACGGTTCCGGAACCAAAAAGGAAAAGCCGCGGCTTGGGCGGTTTGTCAAAGCCGCAGAGCATGGTGCTGAACAGAACGGGGAGGACGAAGCATGAACCGGAAACGACTGCTGATCCGCGGCGCGCGGATTCTGAACCCGGCGCGCGGGGAGGACTACATCGGCAATATTCTGATTGCGGGGGACCGCATCCGTGCCGTTTCGGAGCATGTGTGCGACCCGGACGCCGAAGTGATCGAGGCGCATGGACTGACGGCGGTGCCGGGCTTTGTGGATTTGCATGTGCACCTGCGCGATCCCGGATTTACCGATAAGGAGGATATTCTCTCGGGCTGCCGTGCGGCTGCGGCAGGCGGCGTGACGAGCCTGCTCTGCATGCCGAACACAAAGCCTGCGGTGGATACGCCCGAAACGGTGCGCTATATTCTTGACAAGGCAAAGGACGCGGACGCGCATGTTTATGTGGCGGCGGCGGTCACAAAGGGTCTTAGCGGCGCGGAGCTGAACGACTTGCAGGCGCTGCGGGATGCGGGGGCGTCAGCCCTCAGCGACGACGGGCGGCCTGTTGTCGATACGGCGTGTTTGTCCGAAGCCATGCGCCGTGCGCCGGAGCTTGGCATGCTTGTTGCCGCGCACTGTGAGGATCTGTATCTGGCGAAGAAGTGGTATCTCAACGAGGGCGAAATATCGGAGCGGCTCGGGCTGCCCGGCGTTCCCGCGGCGGCGGAGGACTGCGGCACGGCGCGGGAAATTGCCGTTGCGGCGGCGTATGATGTGCCGGTGCACATCTGCCATGTCAGCACGCGCACCTCGGCGGCGCTGATCCGTGACGCGAAGGCGCGCGACGTCAAGGTGACGGCGGAAACCGCGCCGCATTACCTGCTGCTGACCGATGAAGCGCTTCTGAAACGCGATGCGGACTACCGCATGAACCCGCCGCTGCGCACGGAAGCGGACCGTCTCGCGATGATTGAAGCCGTGCGCGACGGCACGATTGACGCGATTGCGACGGATCACGCGCCGCATACGCCCGCCGAAAAAGCGGACTTTCTGAAGGCGCCGAACGGCTCCGTCGGCATGGAAACCTCCTTTGCGGCGTCATACACGGCACTCGTCAAAACCGGCGTGCTGACGTTTGCGGAGCTGGTCGAGCGTATGAGCGTGCGCCCGGCACAGATTCTCGGGATTGAAGCCGGCGTGATCGGCGCAGGGGAGATGGCGGACCTTGCGCTCATCGACGAGCACGAAACCTGGACGGTTGATCCGGACAGGCTGCACGGCAAGAGCCGCAACACGCCGTTCAAGGGCATGACGCTGACCGGCAGAGTCAAGGCGACCGTCTGCGGCGGCCGGGTCGTTTATTCAGAGCTTTAATTCGCAGTTAAAAATTGAAATAAGAGAGGAATTCACTATGTCTTTTGACCGCATGATCGAAAAAATTGTGGAAACACAGAATCCCACCGTGGCGGGACTTGATCCGAAGCTCGCTTATATTCCGACGTATATTCTGGAGGAGGCCGTCGCGGAGCACGGCAAAACGCTGGAGGGTGCTGCGGCAGCGCTTATCGCCTATAATAAGGGCCTGATCGACGCGCTGTGCGACATTGTTCCGGCGGTGAAGCCGCAGGCGGCGTACTATGAAATGTACGGCTGGCAGGGTGTGCGCGCGCTCGCGGAAACGATTGCCTATGCACGCGCAAAGGGTATGTTTGTCATTACGGACGGCAAGCGCAACGACATCGGCACCACCATGGAGGCGTATGCCACGGCGCATCTCGGCACGACGGACGTCCTCGGTGAACCGGTGGATGCGTTCGGCGCGGACGCGCTGACCGTCAACGGCTACCTCGGCACGGACGGCGTCAAGCCGCTGCTCGGTATCTGCGGAGCAAAGGACAAGGGCATTTTCGTGCTGGTCAAGACCTCGAATCCCTCCTCCGGCGAGCTGCAGGACCAGAAGCTCGAAAGCGGCAGAACCGTTTATGAGACAATGGGCGCGTTCTGCGAGACGTGGGGCGAAGCCGTCATGGGCAAGTACGGCTATTCGGGCGTCGGCGCGGTGGTCGGCGCAACATATCCGGCACAGCTCGGTGAGATGCGCGAAAAGGCGCCGCATACGTTCTTCCTTGTGCCCGGTTACGGCGCACAGGGCGGCGGCGCGGACGACGTAGCGCCCGCGTTTGACAAAAACGGTCTCGGCGCGATCATCAATTCCTCGCGCGGCATCATGTGCGCGTGGCAGAAGGAAAAGTGCGATGAGCGCGACTACGCGCAGGCCGCGAGACGCGAAGCCATCCGCATGCGTGATGCGATCCTCGCGCGCATCGGTGAGATTCGGCTGGGAGAATAAGATATGAAATATGATGTGAAGCTCTGCGAGATTCTGCGCCGTGCGGAAATCGCGGAAAATACATTTGATTTTACGGTGTGCGCGCCGGAGCTGGCCGCTGCGGCGTCGCCCGGACAGTTTGCGCACATCTATGTGCCGGGCAAGACGCTGCGCCGCCCGATTTCCATCTGCGATATCGACAAGGACGCGGGTACGCTGCGCTTTGTCTTTCAGGTGCGCGGCAGCGGTACGGCTGAGCTTGCAAAATTTGAGGTCGGCGACGCACTGGATATTCTGGCGCCGCTCGGACACGGGTTTACGATTGAGCCGGGAAAAAAGGCGCTGTTTGTCGGCGGCGGCATCGGCGTGCCGCCCCTGCTCGGCGCGGCAAAGCGTTACGGCGAAAACGCGACGGCCGCGATCGGCTTCCGGAGCCGCGACTTTGTGATTCTCGAGGATGATTTCAAAGCGGCGGGCTGTGAAGTGCGCGTCGCAACGGACGACGGCAGCTACGGCTATCACGGTCTCGTGCTCAACCTGATCCGCGGCCTGCGCCCGGATATCATCCATGCCTGCGGCCCGATGGTCATGCTGCGCGCGGTCGCGCAGTTTGCGAAGGAAAACAACATCCCGTGCGAGATTTCGCTCGAAGAGCGCATGGCGTGCGGCATCGGCGCATGCCTCGGCTGCGCGGTGGAGCTGAACGGCGGGGACGGCGGCACGTTCATGGGTCATGTCTGTAAGGACGGCCCCGTTTTCGCTGCGGAAAGGGTGGTGCTTTGATGGCTGATTTACATGTAAATGTCGCGGGCGTAGAGTTCCACAACCCGCTGATCGCCGCGTCCGGTACATTTGGCTTCGGACGCGAATACGCGGAATTCTATCCGCTCTCCGTGCTCGGCGGCATCTCGTCGAAGGGTATCACGTTGAAGGCACGCCCGGGCAATCCCGCGCCGCGCATCGCCGAAGCGCCCGGCGGCATGCTGAATGCCGTCGGTCTGCAGAATCCCGGCGTCGACCACTTCATCACGGAGGATCTGCCGTGGCTGCGCGAGCAGGGGACGCGCATCATCGCGAACATCGCCGGCAACACGCCGGAGGATTACTGTGCGATGGCGGAAAAGCTCAATGATACGGACATTGATATGATCGAGCTGAATATTTCCTGCCCGAACGTCAAGCAGGGCGGCGTGCAGTTCGGAACGACTTGCGCGGGCGTCTCCGGCATCACGAAGGCGGTGCGCGCGCACTGCAAAAAGCCGCTGATGGTCAAGCTTTCGCCGAACGTCACCGATATTTCCGAGATGGCGCTTGCGGCGGAAAGCGAGGGCGCGGACGCGGTTTCGATGATCAACACCCTGACCGGCATGCGCATCGACATCAACACGAAGCGCCCGATCATCCACAACAACACGGGCGGCTTCTCCGGCCCGGCGCTGCTGCCGATCGCCGTGCGCATGGTCTGGCAGACGTATCAGAAGGTGAAAATCCCGATTGTCGGGCTCGGCGGCATCAGCACATGGCAGGATGCGGTCGAGATGCTCCTCGCCGGTGCGACGGCGCTGCAGATCGGCACTGTGCTGTTCACCGACCCATACGCGCCGATCAAAATCACCGAGGGCCTCGCCGCTTATATGGACAAAAACGGCGTGAAGTCGATTTCCGAGCTGACGGGAGCGATGAAGCCGTGGTAAAATTGAGATAAAGAATCCGCATCCGCCTCCCTCTCTGAGGGAGGTGGCACGCGAAGCGTGACGGAGGGAGTAAATGTCACTTGAGTACAATAAAGAGCTGATCCCACGCGCAAAAGAACTGCGGAAAAATATGACGCGGCAGGAAAAACATCTTTGGTATGATTATCTTTCCGCATACCCGGTCCGGTTCCAGCGTCAGAAGACAATCGGAAGCTTTATTGTGGACTTTTTTTGCGCAAAGGCGAAGCTTGTGGTTGAGCTGGATGGCGGGCATCACTATACAGGGCAAGGAAAAGCTTATGATTTTGAACGTACATTGGTTTTAATGGCGGATGGGATAGAAGTTCTTCGCTTTTCCGATTCTGATGTTGATCGAGATTTTGAAATGGTATGCCGCTCGATTGATTGTGCTGTACAAAGGCGGCTTTTACGCACACTCCCTCAGTCTGCTGCGCAGACAGCTCCCTCAAAGAGGGAGCCTTAATCAGAAAGGCGTTTGTATGAATACTGCAACCCATTTATTTCTTGTCCGCCATTGCCAGAGTATGGGCAATCTTGAAAATATTTTTCAGGGGCAGTCCGATGCGGATGTCAGTGCGATGGGCAAAAAGCAGCTCGCGCTGCTCGGCCTGCGCTTTCGCAATATCCGTGTGGATGCGGTCTATTCCAGTCCGCTGCTTCGCGCGCGTAAGACGGCGGAAGCGATCAACGAATATCACGGCCTGCCGATTGTGCAGCTCGACGACCTCAAGGAAATTGATGTGGGCGAGCTGGAAGGCCGAAAGTTGACCTCCGTGTTTGAAGGTTATCCGGAGCTTGCGGCGGCGTGGAATGAAGCGCCGCAGAATTGTGTATTTCCGGGCGGGGAATCGACCGTGCAGGTCTATGGCCGGGCGGAATCCGCGCTGCGCCGCATCCTCGGAGAAAGCGCGGGCAAAACGGTGGTTGTCACATCGCACGGCTTTTTGCTGCGAAATATGGTTTGCGCGCTGTTGAAAGGCGATTTGCAGGCTCTGCCGTCGATACGCATCAGCGGCAACACATCGGTGTCCGAATTTGAGGTTTCGGAGACGGGGGTAAAGGCCGTGCGCATGAATGACCTGAGCCACCTGCCGGAGGAATTGCGCGGCAACCCGAACCAATATGTACTGAAATAATGAAGGAAACGGCTGCCCCGCGGCGGCCGTTTTTTCAAGGAAGGAAGATGGAATATGATTATTCTCGGTGTGGACCTCGGCAAGGCGCGCACCGGCGTCGCCGTCTGCGACAAAAACGAAACGCTGGCAAGCCCCGTAGAGGTCGTGCAGGAGCATAACCGCGAGCGGCTTTTGGAGCGTGTGGCGGCGCTTGCGGCGCAGCGCGGAGCGGAGCGGATCGTCGTCGGTCTGCCGCGCAACATGGACGGCAGTGAGGGCGAGAGCGCACAGAACGCACGCGCCTTCGGTGAAGCGCTCGCGGCACGCAGCGGTCTGCCCGTCGATTTTTCCGACGAGCGCGGCACGACGATCACGGCGCACAGCTTTCTGAATGAAACAAATACCCGCGGCAAGCGCCGCAAGGCGGCGGTGGATGCGGTGGCGGCTACAATCATTTTGCAGGATTATCTCGATTTTCGCCGAAACGCGAACGGCTGATTTGTACAAAACCACATGGACAGAACGCATTGGATTGTGGTATAATAACCATATACCACTGCTGCTGCAGAATGAATGGGGCAAGGAAAGGAAGGTATCACCTATGGGATACAGAATTGTAACGGATTCCACGATAGACCTGACGCAGAAAATGATCAAAGAGCTGGAGCTTACGGTAATTTCTCTGCGCTTTATGATTGACGGTAAAACGTACAGGGATGAATCGGATAAATCCGAAATGCCGACGGAGACGTTCTACGCGAAGCTCAGGGAGGGCAAAATGTCCACCACCTCGCAGATCAATGCCGATGAATTCACAAGAGTGTTTGAGCCGATTCTGGAAGCGGGCGAGGATGTGCTGTACATCGCGTTTTCCAGCGGCCTTTCGGGAACCTGTCAGAGCGCCTGTATAGCGCGCGACGAGCTGAAGGAAAAATATCCCGAGCGCAAGATTTATGTGTTTGATTCCCGCTGCGCTTCCATGGGCGAGGGTCTGCTGGTTTATCAGGCGGCGCTTTTAAAGCGTGCGGGTACGGATATCGACAGCCTGTATCGGTGGCTCGACGAGAATGCGCTGAAGCTTTGCCACTGGTTTACGGTCGGTGACCTGAACCATCTCAAGCGCGGCGGACGCGTTTCCACAACGGCGGCACTTGTCGGCACAATGCTCGGCATTAAACCGGTGCTTCATGTGGACGACGAGGGTCACCTGATTCCGGTCAGCAAGGTGCGCGGCCGCAGACAGTCGCTCGATGCGCTCGTTCAGAAAATGGAGGAAACGGCGGTTCATCCCGGCGAGCAGACGATTTTCATCAGCCACGGCGATTGTCTGGAGGACGCGGAGTATGTCGCGGAGCAGGTCCGCGCAAAATTCGGCGTGAAAAACATTCAGATCAATTTTGTCGGCCCGGTCATCGGCGCGCATTCCGGCCCGGGCACAGTGGCGCTGTTCTTCTTCGGAACGCAAAGGTAACGGGTTATGCTGTTGGACGGAAAACGTATTGAACTGGGTGTGTGCTATTACCCTGAGCACTGGGACCGCAGCCTTTGGCGCGGCGACCTTCAGCGCATGCGGGAGCACGGCATCCGCGTGATCCGTGTCGCGGAATTTTCGTGGAACCTGTTTGAGCCGCAGGAGGGCGTCTTTGACGATACCTTCTGGGATGCATTCCTCGACCTCGCCGCTGGATGCGGGATGCAGGTGATCTTCTGTACCCCGACAGCGACGCCGCCCGCATGGCTCACGGAGAAATATCCCGAGGTGCTGAACTGCGACATCTACGGGCACCCCGTGTATCACGGCATGCGCAAGCATCACAATATGACGTCGCCGGTATATCTCGATTTTGTACGGCGCGTCGTCACACATATCGCCGTGCATTACAGCGCGCATCCGGCGATTATCGGCTGGCAGATTGACAATGAAGTAAACTGCGAAACGGCGAGCTATCACGCGCCGAGCGACCACGAGGCGTTCCGCGCGTATCTCAAGGAAAAATTCGGCACACTTGAAAATCTGAACCGCGCGCTCGGCACGGTATTCTGGAATCAGACGTACACAAGTTGGGATGAGATCCACCTCTCTCGCAATACGCTGGCCAAATCCGTTAATCCGCACATGATGCTCGAGGAGCGCCGCTTCATCTCCGAGACGGCGATCCGCTATATTGGCATGTAGGCGGAGATTCTGAGACAGTATAAGCAGCCAGAACAGTTTATCACGACAAACGGCCTTTTCGGCGTACTGGATAACCATAGGCTGACGGCCGAATGCCTCGATTTCATGACGTATGACAGCTATCCGAACTTCGCGTTCGGATTGGACACGGCAAAGCTCGCGCCGCGTTCCCTGCGCGACCGTGAGACGTCGTTCAATCTGGCCAGGACGCGGAGTGTTTCGCCGCGCTTCGGCATCATGGAGCAGCAATCCGGTCCCGGCGGCTGGAATACCCGTATGATTCAGCCCGCGCCGAAGCCCGGACAGCTCCGGCTCTGGACCTTTCAGTCCGTTGCGCACGGTGCGGATTTTGTCAGCTATTTCCGCTGGCGCACCTGTGCTTTCGGCACGGAGACATACTGGCATGGCCTTCTGAATTACGACAACCGCCCGAACCGCCGCACAGCGGAGTTGAAGCGCACCTATGCAGATATCGAAAAGATTCAGGCGGCCGCCGGTGCGAAATACCGCGCGGAGACGGCGATTCTCTGCGATTACGACAACGAATGGGACGGCATGGAGGACAAGTGGCACGGACCGCTGCGCGGGCAGAGCATGGACGGCTGGTTTAAGGCACTGCAGCGCGCGCACATTCCGTTTGATTTTGTCAATCTCAGCGACACAGGCACTTCCGCGCCGCTCAGCACATACAAAACGGTGATTTATCCGCATCCGACGATTCTGACCGACGCGCGTGCGGAGCATCTTGCGGCGTTTGTGCAGGCAGGTGGCACGTTGGTGCTCGGCTGCCGCTCGGGCTATAAGGACATTTACGGGCGCTGCCCGATGACGCCGATGCCCGGCCCGCTTGCTTCGCTTACCGGCTGCACGGTGGAGGACTTCACGTTCCTCGGCCCGGCGGATGAGGCGGAATACATGGTGTGGGGAGAAACCCGCGTTCCCGCACCGGTTTTCAATGATATTCTGCATCCGGATACGCCAGACTGCACGGTGCTCGCCGTATATAAGGGCAATTATTATGACGGCAGCCCGGCGCTGACGTACCGGCGCGTCGGACAGGGCGGGGTGTACGCGTACGGCGCGGTATTTGCGGAGGAAACCGCTGCCGCGTTCATTGACCGGCTCGGCCTGCACAGCCCGGTGGACTGGACGATTCCCGAGGCGGTGGAGCTTACCGTGCGCGAACAGGCCGATGGTACGCAGTATGTATTTCTGCTCAATTATTCGGACCGGCCGCAGCAAATCTGCGTGCGCGGCGGCGCACGGCAGCTTTTGACCGGGGATACGGTCTGCGGCGCCTGTACGATGGAGCCGTACGGCGTGCTGGTGTTTGAAATTCCGAAGCAATAAGTTTTTCAGATGGGGAGGATTCCAATGACGGAAGAAGAGAAAATTTTTGCCGGGCAGGTGTACTGCCCCGGCCATCCGGATCTTGTGGCGATCAAGCTGCGCGCGCATAATCTCTGCAGCGCGTACAACCAGACCTTTGAAAACGAGAAGGAAAAGCGCGCACAGATTGTGAAGCAGCTCTTTGCCGATTTCGGAGAAGGCTCTTTTGTGCAGGGACCGATTGCGATTCACTATGGTACGCATACCCACATCGGCCAAAAGTTTTTCGGCAATTTCAACCTGACCATTCAGGATGATGCGCCGGTTACGATCGGAGACCGCTGCAACTTCGGCCCGAACGTGACGATTGTGACGCCGCAGCATCCGCTTCTGCCGGATGAGCGCCGCGCGCTCAAAACGGAGGACGGGCGTGAGATCCGCGTCTGCTATGCGGAGCCGGTCACCATCGGCAATGACTGCTGGTTCGGCGCAAATGTCGTTGTCTGCCCCGGCGTGACGATCGGAGACAACTGCGTCATCGGCGCGGGCAGCGTTGTGACGAAAGACATCCCGGCGAACAGCATCGCGGTCGGCAATCCGTGCCGTGTGCTGCGCACCCTCAGCGAGGCGGACAGCATGAAGTATATGCCGGAGCGCTTCGGCGGCGAGAAATTCGTTTTTGAATAACAAATGCGCACAGGCGTGTCCGAAGGTGTGCCGCCGGCTTTTGCCGGTGGTGCGATACGATAAAGAATTCACGAAGGAGTTGGCTGTATGAAAATGTCTTTTCGCTGGTACGGCAGCGACGACAAGGTAACGCTTGAAAATATCCGACAGATTCCGGGCATGGAGGCGATTGTCACCGCCGTGTATGATGTGCCGGTCGGCGAAGTGTGGAGCCGGGAGAGCATCGGCGCCCTGAAAAAGCAGGTGGAGGATGCCGGCCTGCTGTTTGAAGTCATCGAAAGCGTACCCGTACATGAGGATATCAAGCTCGGTAAGCCGTCGCGCGACCGCTATATCGAGCATTACTGCGAAAACATCCGCCGCCTTGCGGAAGCGGGCATCAAGTGTATCTGCTACAACTTTATGCCGGTTTTTGACTGGACCCGCACACAGCTTGACCATGTCCTGCCGGACGGCTCGACCAGTCTCGTGTATTACCGGGAACAGGTGGAGGCCGTCGATCCGCTCAAGAGCGACAGCGACCTGACGCTGCCCGGCTGGGACGCGAGCTACACGCGCGAGG
Organism: Hominenteromicrobium sp.; assembly: GCA_051880755.1. Lineage (GTDB taxonomy): Bacteria > Bacillota > Clostridia > Oscillospirales > Acutalibacteraceae > Hominenteromicrobium. The sequence goes on along the minus strand of JBJEOO010000060.1, from coordinate 4,958 downwards.
AACTGAAGGCGGTTGTCGCCGAATACAACGCGATGACGGAGGATGACCTCTGGGCAAACCTGACGTATTTCCTGGAGCGCATTATTCCGGTGGCAGCCCAGTGCGGCGTCAATATGGCAATCCATGAGGATGATCCGTGCTGGAGCATTTTCGGCTTGCCGCGCATTATCACCTGTGAAAAGAATCTCGACCGATTCCTCAAAATTGTCGATGATCCACACAACGGCATCACGCTCTGCACCGGCTCGCTCGGCTGCAGCGCGCAGAACGACGTTGTGCATATGGCGGCGAAGTACGCGGCCATGGGACGCATCCATTTTGTCCACGCGCGCAATGTCGCCGTGCTCGAAAACGGCTTTGAGGAGCGCGCACACCTTTCCAGGTGTGGTTCGCTCGATATGTACGCAATTCTGAACGCACTGTACAAGAACGGCTTCAACGGCTACATCCGTCCGGACCACGGCCGCATGATCTGGGGCGAAACCGGCCGCGCCGGCTACGGCCTCTATGACCGCGCACTCGGCGCCGCCTATCTCAACGGCCTTTGGGAAGCCATTGTGAAGCGCAACTCTACCTCGGAGCGATAAACGACACAAGCAGTTCAGCAGCCCGCCGGATCCGGTTTCCGGCGGGCTGCTTTTGCCGATGTTTTTCCGTGTAAAATCCGGAAAAAGTCTTTTCCGCCGGGGTTGACAAAGCGGCAAAAAAAAGGTAACTTTATATAGGATGGCGCCGCCGACCGCGGTGCAAAAATCCCGCGCGTGTGCGCAGACTAAGAACACAGAAGGAGTGAAGAAAATGGACGCTGGCAGTAGCGGCGGTGCGGTCCCTCGAGAACGGATGCAGCCGCTTTATTCGGAAAAGCGGGGGATTTTCTTCACCCGTTTATCGGCCGATTGACCGGCTTTTTCCGCTGACCGTATCGTCCGGATTGCCGATTTTTGCAGTATTTGCAGAGAAAGGACGGACGAATTATGCAGGAAAAAATGGAAATCATTCTGGAATTGCTGGAACAAAAGGAATTCCCGAAGCTGGGGGCGCTCCTGAAGGAGATGAACCCGGCAGACGTTGCGGAGCTTTTTGAGGAGCTGCCGCGCGAAAAAATGGCGCTCGTGTTCCGCCTGCTCCCCAAGGAGCTTGCAGCGGATTCATTCGCGTATATGGAGCCTGATGAGCAGACCGTGCTGGTTCAGGCATTCAGCGATAAGGAGCTGCATGACGTCGTGAACGAGCTGTATGTTGACGACGCCGTTGACATGATTGAGGAGATGCCCGCGAATCTCGTGAAGCGCATTCTGCGCCATACCGACGAGGAGACGCGCCGCCTGATCAATCAGATTCTGAATTACCCGAAGGACAGCGCCGGTTCCATCATGACGATGGAATATGTCGATTTAAAGCGCAGTATGACGGTGGAGCAGGCATTCGACCGCATCCGCGCCATCGGCGTGGAAAAGGAAACGGTGTATACCTGTTACGTTACGGACAGCCGGCGCAAGCTGAAGGGCATCGTGACGGTCAAGGATCTGCTCCTTGCGCCGAAGACCGAGGTTATCCGCAACATTATGGAGACAAACACGATTTATGTCTCCACGCAGACCGATAAGGAAGAGGTTGCCGGCTTGTTCGGCAAGTACGATTTTCTGGCCGTGCCGGTTGTCGACAACGAAGAACGCCTCGTCGGCATTGTCACGGTCGACGACGCAATCGACGTTATCCAGGAAGAGGCGACCGAGGATATCGAAATGATGGCGGCTATTACGCCGACGGACCGCCCGTATATGAAAACGGGCGTGTTTGCCACATGGAAAAAGCGCATTCCGTGGCTTTTGCTGCTGATGATTTCCGCAACCTTCACCGGCAGCATCATCACGTCGTTCGAGGACGCGCTGGCTGCGTCCGTGGTGCTGACCGGCTTTATCCCGATGCTGATGGACACCGGCGGCAACGCGGGCGGACAGGCGTCGGTGTCCATCATCCGCGGACTCTCCCTCGGAGAGATTGAGTTTCGGGATGTCGGGCGCATCATCTGGAAAGAGGGGCGTGTCGCGCTGCTTTGCGGCCTTACGCTGGCCGCGGCGAACTTTGTGAAGCTGCTGCTTCTGGACCGTGTTTCCGTTGCGGTCGCCATTGTGGTCTGTTCTACACTGGTGCTGACCGTGCTGGTCGCGAAGCTGGTCGGCTGCACGCTGCCGATTCTTGCCAAGCGCATCGGTTTTGACCCGGCGGTTATGGCAAGCCCGTTCATTACAACCATTGTGGACGCACTGTCGCTGCTGATCTATTTCCAGATTGCCTGCGCGGTGCTGCATATCGGATAAAACTGAAAGAGGTGTATGTATCATGATTCAGGACGATATCAAAACCATGGCGATCTCCCTGCCGGAGGACGTCACAAAAGCCAAATGGTGCGGCGACTTTGACCGTGCGCTGCGTTTGATCGACCGCTATCTGGCCAGCGAAAAAACGCCGAACTGCCTGAAAACCCGCTTGAAGCTGGAGCGTGCGGTTATTCAAAGGCTGCCGCTCGACTATTGCTATACGCAGGAACAGGCTGTGGCGCGCGTGCAGGCGGATATTCCGGATTTTACAAGTGAAGAGCTTGACGCGCTGCGCGACAGCGGCAAAATCGACTGGATTTATATAAAAGGCGAAACGGTCTATTCCCGCCGCTTCTACGAAACGCTGCTTTCCGTCTATCCGGATATTGCGCAGCGGGCCGGCAAGCCTGCAAAGGAAGAGGGAGAAGAGCGAAAGCTGCTCTATCAGAATATCGAAGATATGAAGCGCGACGGCGAAGCGTCGTGGAGCGTTCATATGCGCGCGTCGCTGAAGATCAGCGACGACGCCTTCCGCCCCGGTGAAGCGCTGCTGGTGCACCTGCCGGTTCCGAAGAACGCCATGAATATGCGCGATATCGAGATCATCGGCGCATCTCATCCGGTGCTGAAGCTTGCCGATGCCGACGCTCCCTCCAGAACCATCGCGCTGTCCGGAAAGTTTGAAAAGAACGAGCCGTTCTGGGTTGAGTATAAATATATCTCCACGGTTCGGTATACCGCGCTCGATTCTGCGGCCGTCTGCGCGGAGCAGCCGGATTTTGACACTGGCGAGCTGTACCCGCACATTCGCTTCACACCGTTTATCCGCGCGCTCTGTGCGGAGCTTTCGGCCGGCGAGACGAATCCGCTCATCCGTGCGCGCAGCTTCTATGATTACTGCACGAAGGTCGGTACATATTCCTTTATGCGCGAGTATTTCGCGCTGCCGGACAGCATCCCGGATTATTACGGTACCGGGCTGAAAGGGGACTGCGGCGTGCAGGCGCTGCTGTTCATCACGCTGTGCCGCTGCGCGGGGATTCCGGCAAAATGGCAGTCCGGCCTGTTTGTCACACCGCAGTCGCAGGGCTGCCACGACTGGGCGCAGTTCTATATTGCGCCGTACGGCTGGCTGTTTGCGGATCCCTCTTTCGGCGGCAGCGCATACCGGGCAGGCTCCGAAGTGCGCCACGATTTCTATTTCGGAAATCTCGACCCGTTCCGCATGGTTGCAAACAGTGAGCTTCAGGCGGAATTTGACCCGCCGAAAAGCCAGCTGCGCATTGATCCCTTTGACAATCAGCGCGGCGAAGCTGAATATGCCGATTACGGCGTGATCTGGACGCAGACCGATGCCGAATGGGAGTTGATTGAGATGAAAAAGCTCTCCTGACGGAGAGACAGCAAGCACCCGCCCGGGATTCAGAACCCGAGCGGGTGTTTTTATCGGAAGGGAAAATATCCATGGAAGCTAAAGAAAGAATTCTGCGCCGGTATTTCGGCTATACGGCATTCCGGCGCGGACAGGAGGAAATTGTCGACGCGCTTTTGGACGGGCGGGATGTGCTCTGTGTGATGCCGACCGGCGCGGGAAAATCGATCTGTTATCAGGTTCCGGCGCTGCTCCTGCCGGGCGTCGCCCTGGTGATCTCGCCGCTGATTTCTTTGATGCAGGATCAGGTGGAAGCGCTTGTGCAGGCGGGCGTGACCGCAGCGTTTCTGAACAGCACGCTGACGCCTGTGCAGTTCAGACGCGCCCTGCACAATATGGAGCGCGGGCAATACAAAATCGTCTATATCGCGCCTGAGCGGCTTCTGACGGAGGATTTCAATGCGGCCGTCTGCCATATGGAGATTTCCCTTGTCGCGGTGGATGAGGCGCACTGCGTTTCCCAGTGGGGGCAGGACTTCCGCCCGGACTATCTGAATATCTCGAGGTTTATCGGAACATTGAAAAAGCGTCCGGCGGTCGGCGCCTTTACGGCTACGGCCACAAAGGCCGTGCGCGGCGATATCGCGGAACTGCTGCAGCTTCAGAATCCGCTGTCCGTGACAACGAGCTTTGACCGGCCGAATCTTTATTTCAGCGTTCAGAAGCCGCACAGCAAGCCGCTTGCGCTGCTGGAGCTTCTTGAAGCGCGTTCCGGAAAAAGCGGCATCGTATACTGCGCCACACGCCGTACCGTTGAAGAGGTGGAAGCGCTCCTGAACGACAAGGGGATTGCCGCCGCGCGCTATCATGCCGGGCTGCCCGAGGAGGAGAGACGCAGGAATCAGACGGATTTCGTTTACGACCGCAAAACCGTTATGGTCGCGACCAATGCGTTCGGCATGGGCATTGACAAGTCCAATGTGTCGTTTGTTATCCACTACAATATGCCGAAAAATCTTGAAAGCTATTATCAGGAGGCGGGACGCGCCGGCCGTGACGGCAGTCCTGCGGAATGTATCCTGCTGTACAGCCCGCAGGATGTGCGGATCAACCGTTTTTTAATCGAGAACAGCGACCCGAACCCGGAGCTTGATCCCGACACACAGGAAGCGGTTCTGAAGCGCGAATATGAACGGCTGAAGTACATGACGTTTTACTGCACGACGACCGATTGTCTGCGCGCGTTTATTCTGCGGTATTTCGGC
>JBJEOO010000059.1:0-3610 GCA_051880755.1 Hominenteromicrobium sp. | reverse complement strand
GTGGATACGCTGAAGGTGCAGCTCTGGTACCTCACGGGTGTGATGATTCTGCTGGCACTGGTGCTGGCGCTGTTCATTGCTTCCCGGCTTTCAAGACCGATCGAGCAGATCAATGCTTCGGCCAAGCAGCTTGCCGCAGGCACCTATGATATCCGGTTTCCGGAGCAGGGCGCGCGCGAGGTTTCGGAGCTGGCCGCCACGCTGAATTACGCGGCGGAAGAGCTTTCCAAGACGGAGAATCTGCGCCGGGAGCTGATCGCGAACGTCTCGCACGACCTGCGCACGCCGCTCACGATGATTTCCGGTTATGCGGAGGTCATGCGCGATATTCCGGGCGAAAATACGCCGGAAAATGTGCAGGTTATCATTGATGAGGCAAACCGGCTTGCGGGGCTTGTCAACGATCTGCTCGATCTCTCCAAGCTGCAGGCGGGTGTCATGACGCTTTCCGAGGAGGATTTCAATCTGACTGAGGATGTGCGCGGGACGCTCCGGCGCTATGACAAGCTGGCGGATTACAGCTTTCCGTTCTCCTGCGACCGGGATGTGTATGTCCGTGCGGACCGGCTCAAGATTTCGCAGGTCATCTATAATCTCGTGAGCAATGCGATCAACTATTGCGGCGCGGATAAGACCGTTTCCCTGTGTCAGACCGTCTCCGGCGGCGTCGTGCACATTGAGATCCGGGATACGGGCGAAGGCATTCCGGCGGACAAGCTGCCGTATATCTGGGACCGCTATTATAAAGTGGACCGCGAACACCGCCGGGCGCAGATCGGCACGGGTTTGGGGCTTTCCATTGTGAAAAATATTCTCGATCTGCACGGCGGACGCTACGGTGTTGCGAGCGAGGTCGGCCGGGGCAGCACCTTCTGGTTTGAGCTGCCGGTGCGCGGAGAAGAGCCGGACACGGCGGAAGAATGAAGCGATAAAACGCAGCGGGCGTCCTGTCCGCTGCGTTTTCCGTATCTTTTTCCTCCCTGAAAAACCTATATTTTCATTTGGAAAAATCGCGAAAGTGCTTGATAAAAGAATATCGATATGATAAAATTTATTGGGTTGGGTCCGCGCGCGGTTTGACGCGGCCCGGCCGGGACATATCAGCCAAATCAAAATTATTTTATAGAAAGGATGACACGAGTAGCTATGAAGTACAGCTATTATCCGGGATGCACCCTGAAGACGAAGGCAAAGGATCTCGACGCCTATGCCAGAGCTTCTGCAGAAGCGCTCGGATTTGAATTGGAAGAAATCGAAAACTGGCAGTGCTGCGGCGGCGTTTATCCTCTCGGATCGGACGAGATTGCGACGAAACTTTCCTCGGTCCGCGCCTTGAACGAGGCGAAGGAAAAGGGACAGGATCTTGTAACCCTCTGCTCCGCATGTCACCATGTCATCAAAAGAGTCAACGATGACATGAAGAATGTGGAGGACATCCGAACCAGAGCAAACAACTACATGCAGCTCGACGAGCCTTATGCGGGCGAGACGACCGTTCTCCATTTCCTCGAGGTACTCCGCGACCGCGTCGGCTTCGATGAACTGAAGAAGAAGGTTGTGAATCCCCTCACGGGCAGAAAGATCGGCGCCTATTACGGCTGCCTGCTGCTGAGACCCAGCGGACTGCTGGAGTTTGATAATCCGGAAAATCCCACGATTATCGAGGATTTCATCCGCGCCATCGGTGCCACGCCGGTTGTTTATCCGTACCGCAACGAGTGCTGCGGCGGCTACATCTCGCTCAAGGAGAAGGACATGACGAAGCGCATGAGCACCACCGTCATGGACAGCGCGGCCGGAATGGGCGCCGAGATGCTGATCACCGCATGTCCGCTCTGCATGTATAACCTCAAGAAGAGCGGCAGCGGCAAAATCCCGGTTTACTATTTCACCGAGCTTCTCGCAGAGGCGCTCGGCGTCAAAGAGGAGGCGGCAAAAGCGTGAAGAGCGAAAAGAAACAGGCGGAGATGATCCGCGAGATCAGCGGCGTCAATCCGTATAAGTGCATGAAGTGCGGCAAGTGCTCCGCTTCCTGCCCGTCGTTCAACGAAATGGATATCAAGCCGCATCAGTTCGTATCGTATGTGCTGCATGAGGATATCGAGTCGCTCGTAAAATCCGAGTCGCTCTGGAAGTGCCTTTCCTGCTTTGCCTGCGTGGAGCGCTGCCCGAGAGACGTCAAGCCGGGCAAGCTGATCGATGCGGCAAGACAGCTTGTGGTCCGCCAGCGCGGCGAGACGTATCTCTCGCCAGATGAGATTCCGGAGCTTCTGGATCCGGATCTCCCGCAGCAGCTTTTAGTCAGCGCGTTCAGAAGATACAGGAGGTGATAGCGTGCAAAGAATAGGAGTTTTTGTCTGCCATTGCGGCAGCAACATCGCAGCCACCGTCGATGTCAAGAAGGTTGTGGAGATGGCCCGTCTGGAGCCGGGCGTCGTGCACGCAGAGGATTACCAGTATATGTGCTCCGAGGTCGGACAGGCGAAGATTGCCGCGGCGATTCATGAAAAGCACCTGACAGGCATCGTCGTGTGCTCCTGCTCCCCGCGTATGCACGAGGCGACCTTCCGCAAGGCCGCCGAAAAGGCCGGCCTCAATCCGTATATGGTTGAGATTGCCAACATCCGTGAGCATTGCTCGTGGATTCACAAGAATATCGAAGAGGCGACCGAGAAGGCCGTGATCCTCGCGAGAGCGGCAATCGCAAAGGTCAACCTCAATGCGCCGCTCAAGGCGGGCGAAAGCCGCGTTACAAAGCGCGCGCTCGTCATCGGCGGCGGTATTGCCGGCATCCAGACCGCGCTCGATATTGCCGACGCGGGCTATGAGGTCGACATCGTCGAAAAGACGCCGAGCATCGGCGGCAGAATGTCCCAGCTCGATAAGACGTTCCCGACGCTGGACTGCTCCGCGTGTATCCTCACACCGAAAATGGTTGAGGCTTCCGCACACGAAAAAATCAACATTTACACATACAGCGAAGTGGAGAAGGTCACCGGCTTCGTGGGCGATTTTACCGTGGATATCCGCAAGAAGGCGAGAAGCGTCGATATGACGAAGTGCACCGGCTGCGGCGTATGCCAGGAAAAGTGCCCCTCGAAGAAGGCACCCAGCGAGTTCAACCGCGGACTCAGCAACCGCAGCGCGATCTACACGCCGTTTGCTCAGGCGATTCCGAACGTTCCGGTTATCGACCGCGAACACTGCATCAAGTTCAAGACCGGCAAGTGCGGCCTGTGCGAAAAGGTCTGTCAGGCGGGCGCGATCGACTACACGCAGAAGGATGAGATCATCACCGAGAAGTACGGCGCCATCGTCGTGGCAACGGGCTTCGATACGATCAAGCTCGACAAATACGACGAGTACGCGTACAGCCAGAGCAAGGACGTCATCACGTCCCTCGAGCTGGAGCGCATCATGAACGCCGCAGGCCCCACGAAGGGTCACCTCGAGCGCCTCTCCGACGGCAAGCCGCCGAAGAACATGGTGTTTATCCAGTGTGTCGGCAGCCGCTGCTCCGATAACCGCGGCAAGAGCTATTGCTCGAAGATCTGCTGCATGTATACCGCGAAGCACGCGATGCTCATCCGCGACAAGTACCCGGATGTCA
>JBJEOO010000058.1:0-3613 GCA_051880755.1 Hominenteromicrobium sp. | reverse complement strand
CTGGAGGCGCTGTCCCCGGCGGATACGCTTGTCCTTTCGGGCAGCGCACCGCGTTCCCTGCCGCAGGATATTTATGCGCGCATTGCGCGGTGTACGGCGGAAAAGGGAGCGCGGCTCGTTGTGGACGCGTCCGGGGAACTCCTGACCTCCACGCTGCCGTATCGGCCGTTTCTGATCAAACCGAACCGCGAAGAGCTTTCCGCGCTGTTCGGTGAGCCGGCGGATACGGATGAAGCCGTTCTGGCGCTGGTCGGACGATTGCAGGCGCAGGGCGCACAGCATGTGCTGATTTCCATGGCGGGAGACGGCGCGCTGCTCTGTACGGCGGACGGCGCGGTTTACCGGGCGCCCGCAGCGAAAGGCACGGTCGTCAACTCGGTCGGTGCGGGAGATTCCATGGTCGGCGGCTTTCTGGCCGGATATGAGCGGACCGGAGATTTTGCCGAGGCGCTTGCGCTCGGCACGGCTGCCGGCGGAGCGACGGCTTTTTCCGTCGGAATTGCCGGATTCCAGAAGATTATGGCGATTTATGAATCGGTGAAAGCGGGGGTGCGGCGCATTGGATAGCTTTCTGGTGGCGCTGAATGCGATTATGCCGACCTTTCTGCTGCTCGCGTTCGGCTATTTTCTGCGTCATGCGCATTTTGTTGCGGAGGATTACCTGAAAAAGACAAATGCGCTGACCTTCAAATTCTTCCTTCCGATCCTGCTGTTCAACAATATTTATAAGACAAAAATTGCCGAAATGTTTGACGGCGTGATGTTTCTGTTTGCAATCGGCAGTCTGCTGCTCCTGTTTCTGGTGCTCTGTCTGGTGGTGCCGCGCGTTGTGCGCGAGCCGAAGCAGCGCGGCGTTATCATTCAGGGCTTGTTTCGCAGCAATTATGTGATTTTCGGCGTCAGCCTGGTCACCAATGTATTCGGAGCGGAGCAGGCGGCGGTAGCCTCCGTTTTGAGCGCTGTGCTGGTTCCGATGTACAATGTGCTGGCCGTCGTCGCGCTGGCCGTCTTTACAAGCGGCGAGCGCGTCCGGCTTGGCCCCACGCTCCGGTCCATCGCATCCAACCCGCTGATTATTGCCGCGCTGCTCGGCGTGCTGGCTTCACTGGTCGGTCTGCGGTTTCCTTCGTTTCTGGAGACGGCGCTTACGGACGTTGCACGGCTCGCGACGCCGCTCGCGCTCATTGTGCTCGGCGGTGATTTCAGCTTTTCCCGTCTGCGCGGAAATTTGAAGCTTGCCATGACGACGGTTATCTTCAAGCTGGTTGTCATTCCGCTGATTTTTATCCCGCTTGCGGTGCTGGCCGGCGTGCGCGGCGCGAATCTGCTGGCTTTGGCTCTGGCTTGGGAAACGCCGGTTGCCGTATCCAGCTATATCATGGCGCAGCAGGCCGGAGCGGACGGAGAACTTGCGGGACAGCTTGTTGTTTTAAGCTCCGTGTGCTGCATTCCGACGGTATTCCTGATGATTTTTATTCTGCAGAGCCTTGCGCTTTTATAGGAAGGAGCGAGATCCGTGAATCGAACCGAACGGCTGATTAACACCTTTTCCGAGCTGGTCGCCATCGACAGCCCCTCCTTCGGTGAGCGCAGTGCGGCGGATTATATCCGTGCGAGGCTGCAGAAGCTCGGCATATCGTGTACGGAGGACGATGCCGGCAAGAAAATCGGCGGCAGCTGCGGCAATCTTTTTGCGCGTGTGCCCGGCGATGTTCGGAAAGCGCCGCTGCTGTTCTGCACGCATATGGATACGGTTGAGCCTTCCCGGGGCAAGCGGGCGGTTCTGCACCCGGACGGCACAATCACGAGCGCAGGCGATACCGTGCTTGGTGCGGATGATTTTGCCGGTGTGGCGGCGGTTTTGGAGGCGCTGGAAAGGCTTGCGGAGGAGAATGCGGAGCATCCGCCGCTTGAACTGCTGTTTACGGTCGCCGAAGAGCCGTATTGTACGGGTGTGCGGTACTTCGATTTTGCGCAGTGCACGGCAAAAACCGGCTTTGTTCTCGATCTGACCGGGCCGGTCGGCACGGCTGCCGTCGCGGCGCCGACGATCCTTTCCTTTTCGCTGACGGTTACGGGCCGCGCGGCGCATGCCGGTTTTGCACCGGAAGCAGGCGTCAATGCCGTGGAGGCTGCTGCGAAGAGTCTGGCGCAGCTTCCGCAGGGCAGGCTGGAGGGCGGCACAACGCTGAATTTCGGCATGATTTCAGGCGGCGAAGCGGCCAATATTGTGCCGGCGCGCTGTACGGTGACCGGTGAGATCCGCAGCGTACTGCATGAACGTGCGCTTGCAGCTTTTGACCGTGTATGTACGGTTTTTCAGCGTGAAGCGGCGGCGTCCGGCGCGCAGGTGACGATTTCACACGACATTCCGCTCCGTGCCTATCGCGCGGCGGAAAACGGCGATGCGGTGCGGCGTTTCCGGCGCGCCTGCGGCAAGCTCGGGCTGCCGGTTCGGCTTGTGGAGACCTTCGGCGGCAGCGACAACGCAGCGCTGCAGGCGCACGGCATCGACGGCATTGTGGCCGCAAACGCCATGTTTAACTGTCACGCCGCAGACGAATACACCACGGTTTCGGAGCTGGAAAAGGCTACGGCGCTTGTATATGCGTTGATTACGGATGAAATGGAAGAAAGGGGAAGGGCAGAGTGAAAATTCCGCTCGCTTATCAGAAAACAGAGTATGACTGCGGTCCAACCACGATGATGAACGCGCTGAGCTGTCTCTTTGACCGCGAAAAAATTCCGCCGGATGTTGTCAAGTACATCATGATGTATTCGCTTGATGCGTACAATGAGCGCGGGGAATACGGGAAAAACGGCACCTCTCAGATGGCGACGATGTTTCTTGCAAACTGGCTCAACCACTTCGGACGCGTCAAGAAATTTCCGGTGCACTGCGAATATCTTTCCGGCAGTGAGGTCTTTATTGGGCATAACAGCCGGATTGTGGATGCGCTGCGGCGCGGCGGCGTCGTGGTGGCGCGCGTGATGTATGATGTTTGGCATTATGTGCTCATCACCGGCTGCGATAACCGCTATGTCTACCTGTTTGACCCCTATTACAGGCGCAAGCCCTTCAAGGTTCCCGGAATTGACCTGATCTGGGATAAGCCGCTGCACCGCAACCGCCGTGTCCGGATCGATTATCTGAACGATACGGGCAAGGGCATCTATGCGTTCGGCGATCCGAAGGTCCGTGAAGCGGTCGTGGTATTCAATCTCGATAAAATCAAGCCTGCAAAATCGGAGGCTTTTCCCGAATAATTAAAAAGCAGTCGTACCGCTTCAGGCCGGGCGGTACGACTGTGTTTTGTCTGCGCTTATAAATGCTCCTTCATTTCCGTGACGTGTGCCCGGATCCTTTCAAAGCTTTCCTGGCTGATGACGTGCTCAATGCGGCAGGCATCCTCAACGGCGGTATCGCGCGGTACGCCCAGATAGGCCAGCCAGTCGGAAAGCAGCCGGTGCCGTTCATACATGCGGTCCGCAATGGCAAGACCGTCGGCTGTGAGAGTGATAAAGCCGTCGGAATCGACTGCGATCAGTCCGCTTTCACGCAGTTTCTTCATGGCGACGCTCACGCTGGGCTTTGTGTAGTTCAATTCATTTG
>JBJEOO010000057.1:0-3622 GCA_051880755.1 Hominenteromicrobium sp. | reverse complement strand
CTTTTTGGACAGAATTGAACTGCAGCTTATATCATACGAGGGTGTATAAATTCCAATTTATCTTGCCTCAAAAACAAACAATTAATAGATGCACGCCCCTCTGAACCTTTACATGAACGGTCATAGGGGTGTGCATTTCGTATCAAAACAGGTCTTTACTTTCAGAAAAAAGCACGCTTCGGCGTGCTTTTTTCAATGAAATAAATTCCTTGCGGAATTTGTGAAATTTGCTTCGCAAGTAAAATACGCCTACGGCGTGTGAAATGCTCTGCGGCGCATGAGTGGATTTATTTCATTTCACTTGATGCGACAGCATCAAATTTCACAATGACTGCAGGTCATTATTTCACATCCGAAGGATATTTTACTTTACCTTCCAATTCGATTGCTGTATCCAGCAGATATTCGTATGGAGTGGAAAGTCTATTTCTGGAACGGAGGTCTGACTGATAATCATCTTACCGTAACACTTGGACGCAATGAAATTATTTTGCTGAGAGATTACCTTTCCTCTGTAATAAGAGGCAAATCATTTGCCGATTATCGATGACATGATAATTTGGAAGCACGGAGTGAAGCTATATTGGGTCGTTTAAACCGGTGATTTGCTTCATCTGGTCGTTCTTTGGCATGAGAAAATACATATTGGTACTTTTTCAACGGCATTTGTTTTCTACAGTTACAGGTGATACTTGTGTCGCAAAGCGATCCTTTACAGAAAAAGTCCTGACCCTTTCGGATCAGGATTTTTTAGTTTCTTTGTTTTACTTGTCGTTATCGATCTCGCCGGCCCAGATAAAGGCGTATTTGGCTATAATGACGGCGATAACCTCGTTGATGATGGCGGCCGCCACGATGGTGCCCTGCACGATTTCAGCAAGACTCGGGTCAATCGCGCTGAGCGTCGCTGCCGCGATACCCGTAAACACCAGCGAAACGCCCGAGTGCGGCAGGAGCGTAAAGCCGAGGTATTTGGTGACCGTATCCGGCGCCTTGGTCAGCTTGCCGCCAAGCCATGCGCCGCCGATTTTTCCGGCCGCGCGGGAAAGAATATAGACGGCGGTAAACAGCCCTGCGCCGGCAATCAGCCGGTAATCGAGCGGCATTCCGAGGTTCACAATCACCAGTACAAGAGAAAGATTCAGAATACCGCCGTATTTCGCAAACACCTCCCCCGCCTTCTCTTCCGGGATCAGGTTGACCAGCGCTGCGCTGAACGCCATGCCGATCAGGATATAATTCAGCCTGTACGCATGGAACACAAACCGATCGATCAAAATGCCAACCGCCGCAGAAAGGCCGAGGAAAACGAGCAGAAGCGCGAAATTCACCCACGGGTTCCGGATATGCTTCATGATCTGCGACGCGAGGAAGCCCACCGCAATGCCGATGACAAACGGCAGACAGACCGACGCCGCAATAACCAGCGGCGACTGCGCGCCCGCGCCCTTGACCGAGCCGATGACCGAAATCACCGTGAAAAACACGACGACGCCGATGACGTCGTCTATGGCGGCCAGCGGGATCAGCGTTCTGGTAACCAGCCCGTTTGTGCGGTATTCATTGACAATGGAAAGCGCCGGCGCAGGTGCGGTAGCCAGTGCAATGCCGCCGAACACCAGCGACAGATACACCGGAATATCCATAATCAGAAACACCACGGCGAAAACCAGAGACACGAACAGGAAGGTGCCGATGGATTGAACAAAGGTAATGCCGACAATCTGCCTGCCCGTTCTGGCCAGCTTTTTAAACAGGATTTCCCGGCCGATCATCACGCCGGCAAAGCACTCGACCACCTTGATGAAGATTTTATACGCATCCGCATTGACGATATCAAAGGTGACCACCCCGGCGAGATACGGGCCAAACACAACGCCGGTGACCAGCCAGCCCAGAATAGCCGGAAGCTTGACTCTGGCTGCCAGTCTGCCGACCACAAACGCAATGCAGACGATTCCAAACACACGCAGAATATTCACAATCATTTTATTCTCCTCAGCATTCCGATCACTGCGGCAGGATCCGCTTCTCGGGCTATGGTCCGCTCCAGCGCGCCGTCAACGATCAATTGATAGATTTCCGCCTCTTCATCGGTCATTCCGCCGCAGACACATGGGCGGATGGCTTTCCATACCGCCGCGTGGCCGTCCGCCGCAAAATCTCCGATAACCTGATTGAGGCTGTACTTATTGAAAATTTCCCGGGAAATCATTTTGGCGGAATCCAGATAGCACAGCAGCAGCTCCTGTTCCCGTGTATTCCCGCCGTGCTGAACGAGCGTCCGGATTCTCTCCTGCAGCTTTTCATAGTAGCGCGCATACATCGCGTAGGCGAGCGCTTCCTTGGTGGGGAAATACTTATAGATGGTTTTTTTGGAGATCCTGAGCCGTTCGGCCAGAACGTCTACGGAAAAGCGCAGGCCCTCCTGCCGCAGGCTTTGGATGGATGCATCAATGATTCTGTCTTTCATAGCGGAAACGATTCTCCCGATTTTCGTTTCCATCCATTGTAGCACAGCCGCTTCGCGCAGTCAAGATTTACCGCAGAAAAAATGCGGCTGCCCCGCGCCGTGCGGGGCATACTAGCTGTGCGGTCATGCGCGCGCCTGACCGCAGAAAGGAAGCGATTCTCCATGGCCAAGCAAGGCATGAAGCGCATCAGCCGGACGCATACCCAGCCCCGGAACGACGCGCCGCCGGTTCCGGAAATACAGGGCGCCGCTAAGCGGAGCAAAACGCCCGCGCACCCCATCATCGCAGGTACGGAGCCGCCTGCGCAGAAGGTCTGGCACCCGGAACGCCCCATTTCAGACGTTTATCCTGCAATTGATACCGATCTGGCACGGGACAACCTCGAAAACGACATCACTGCCGCGGATCTGCAGGATCTGTAACCATCGAAAGCCTCGTCCGACCGTCGGGCGAGGCTCCGCTTTTCTCCAAAAAGCGCCGGGAAATCCTTCCTAAATCTTAATTTTCCCTTTCGCTTTGCAAATAAACTGCAAAAAGACTTGTATCTTCCGTAAAGATGCGCTAAAATAGGGAGCCGCACGGAGCCTACACGGAATTCACAGCAAATTAACACGGCGTTCATTTTCCGGGTTTACAATGCACTATAATTTCTCTGGAGGTGATCGATCTGCAGACATTCAGAGCGCTCGGGCAAAACCTCGCGGCACTGACGCCAAACGAAAAGGTCTTGCTGGCCCTTACCGCTTCGATCTTTCTCACCGTCTATGTGGAGGTCGCCGCACTGGTTCTGCTTCCGCTTTATATTCTGATTACAAAGCAGGGCTTTATTTTCCTGCGCCGAAAACAGGATCTGTTTTTTCTCTCCGCTTTCTGGATTCTATCCATGGCCGTTACGATTTGCTCCGGCGGGACGCCCGTCGACCTTCTGCTCGGCATCTTTATGGTTTTTGCCTTTGTGGCCATGATTTTCATCACCTACACCATGACGCAGCGGATGTTCCGGCTGATTCTGTCCTTTGTCTGCCTGATGAGTCCGTACTGCTTCGCCGTCGCGCTGATTCAGCGCGCGCTCGGTATGGAATGGTCCTACGGCGCGCGGTATTCCTCGGTCTTTTATAACCCGAATTACTACGCGTTTTACATTTCAC
>JBJEOO010000056.1:0-3623 GCA_051880755.1 Hominenteromicrobium sp. | reverse complement strand
CTGACCGCGCTCCTTTCCGCCCTGCTTGTCCTCGTGACGGTCACGGCCTGCACCTCGGCGCCGATGGTGCAGGAAACAACACCCGAGCCTGACGGCAGCGCCGCCATCGGCGATGCGGATGAGCCGGAGACGGTAAATCTCGCTTACGAAGCGTCCGCCGATCCGGAAATCTCCTATACCGCCGGCGGCTACCAGTTCGGCGACCTGCGCTGGGGCATGACGCGCGAGGAAGCAGAAGCCGTTGTCGGCCCATTGACGGAGATTCGCGTGTACGATGAAGACGTAACGCCGCCTTATGTGACTTGGGCAGGCGCCTACACCACTTCTCTTCTGGACTTCCCCGGACAAATGGAGCTGTATTTCTATGACGGCGTCCTGATGCGCGCGCTGTTCCATCCGAACGAGGTATCCAAAGGCAGCCAGCTTGCCGTCTATCTGCCCATGCGAAACGGCATTCAGGCACTGTTTGGAAAGGCGACAGAGGTCTACTATCCGGCAAACGCGTCGAACGACGTAAAGGATGATGTGGCAACCTACGCGTGGATTAACGGCGTCACCCGCATGGTTCTCTCCTGCGACATCAATGCTTCCCAGACGGGACTGTGCAAGGACGTCTGCCTGTCCATAACCGACATAAACCGCATGGGCGAGCGCATCGTACAGCCGACGCCCGAGCCGGAATCCACGGATATGCTCGTCATGGAAAGCGTGTTGGGCCGCATTCACGACATTCAGCTCGAGCTGGAAGCGCTTCAGCTTGAGCAGGCCGCACTGCTCGAAAGCCTGCGGGATTTGAGCACAACCGTAAGCGTGGATGAATCCTACACGCTCGCCGCCCGGGAAGCCTTGGGCGAAGACGCCTCCGAGGAGGAAATCTTCATGGAAAGCCGCGTTTTGAAAGGGCGCGACGAGCTGCTCCGCCTGCAGGAGGAGCTTCCGGACACCGAGGGCGCCGACTGCCGCCGCATTCTCGTAAAGCGTACGCGCGATGATTCCGTAATCGGCGAGCTGATCGTGCCCGCCGACAGGCTGACGGATTACCTCGAAAAAACGCAGAATATGTTTTACTTCGACTCCGCCTACTGCTCCGTCTCTTTCGCCTGAACCGCATGTGCCGGGGAGGAGCCGTTCCTCCCCGGTTTTGTTCACAATCCGCGTCTTGAAAAAGGGGATTCGCCGTGCTAAAATGGCAGGTAACAAAGCGGAAAGGGCGATTGAAATGGAAAAAGGCGCATTGATTCTGGAGGGCGGCTCGCTGCGCTCCCTGTTCACCTCAGGCGTGCTCGACGTCTTTATGGAAAACGACCTGTATTTCTCAGACGTGACCGGCGTTTCGGCCGGTGCGCTGACCGGCTCAAATTACGTTTCAAAGCAGCCGGGCCGCACGGCGCAGATCAACATCGGCTATGTCAACGACAAGCGGTATCTCGGTGTGAACAATCTGCTTCTGCACCATGAGATCTTCAACTTTGATTTTCTGTTTGACAAAATCGGCTATGAGCTTCTGCCGATGGATTTCCACACGTTTTTCACCTCGCCGATGCGCTTTACGGTGGTGGCAACCAGCCTGGAAACCGGAGAGCCTGCGTATTTTGAAAAGAGCACCTGCAGCAGTATCTTTTCGGCAATCCGCGCAAGCAGCAGCATGCCGATTCTTTCCAAGGCAGTCATGATCGACGGCAAGCCGTATCTGGACGGCGGCTGCTCGATGGCAATTCCGTATCAGAAGGCAATTGACGACGGCTTCGAGAAGATTGTGCTCATTCTGACGCGCGAGCAGGGCTACCGCAAGCTGTATACCCGCCGCTCCGTTCTGCGGGCGTACGCCAAGTATTTCCGGCATTACCCGAATTTTATCCGCGCGCTGACGGACATTCCCACCCGGTACGACCGCCAGCAGCGCGAGATCGACGAGCTTGAAAAGGCGGGACGCATCTTCGTCATCCGTCCGCAGCAGCCGGTGACCGTCTCACACACCGAGCGCGATACCGAAAAGCTCACCGCACTCTACAACGACGGACGCCGGGAAGCCGAACGGCAGCTTGAAGCGCTCCGGGCATATCTCGCAAAATAAACCGCCGCCCGCACAGTCTATTGACTGTACGGGCGGTTTTCTACGCGTTTTTCAGGACGGCCAGCGCCGCGGGAAGCTCTTGTTCCGGGTTTTGAACGGGGCACTCCATACTGACGCGCGCATCGTAGCCGATATGGCGCAGTGCGGAGAAAAAGCCTTTGTAGTCCGCCCGATCCATCGCGGCCATGGGAACACGGCCCTCCGGATTCGCGATATGGACATGCACAAGCTGTCCCGCACAGGCTTCGACGTCCGCCGTCGTGCCGCCCTCCACAATCAGGTGGTAATAGTCGCACAGGAGCTTAAAATGCGGGTGTGCGGTGTCCTGTACGAGCCGCAGGCCCTCAAGCTGCGTATTGATGATATTCGTCTCCGCGCGGCGAAGCGGCTCGAGCGCGACGGTCACACCGTGCTTTTGGGCTGTTCTGCCGAGCATTCGGCCGACCTCGACAAGCTGTGCCCACGCGCGCTCCCGGGGGAAACCCTCCGGTACGCGGCGGCTGCCGCCGCTGCCGAATACGGCGATGGAAACGCCCGCTTTCCCCAGCCTTGCCATCGCACGGTCGAGATAACGCTGCACCGCTTCAAAATCCGCATCCTCGCCCGTCAGGCGCAGACTGCCCGGGAACATACAGTTCGCAGCCTCAGCATGAATCGGCGCGGCCGCGTTTTCCGCGCAGAATGCCGCAAATTGTTCATCCGTCATCTCCGCGAGAGACGCTACGCTCACCTCGATATAGTCAAACCCCTTTTCCGCCAGATTTCCGGCCTCGGAAACCGGCGCGCAAACGCCAAAACGCATTTCGCAACAACCTCTCCAAAAGAATTTTCTTCATTGTAGCGCAGTTTTCAAAAAAGCGCAAGCGGCGCGGGAAAATTTAC
This sequence comes from Hominenteromicrobium sp., assembly GCA_051880755.1. Lineage (GTDB taxonomy): Bacteria > Bacillota > Clostridia > Oscillospirales > Acutalibacteraceae > Hominenteromicrobium. The sequence goes on along the minus strand of JBJEOO010000056.1, from coordinate 667 downwards.
ACGCCGCCCTTGCCCCGGCGCGTGTTTTGCTCTATAATGAATGTATAAACGCTTCAGAAGGAAGGATTGTATTGCTATGAAAACCATGAAACTCGGCAAAACCGGACTCGATGTCCCGGTCATCGCGCTCGGCTGCATGCGTCTTGCAGGTGCGGAGCGGAAGCAGGCGGAAGAATTCCTGCACACCGCGCTTGACCTCGGCCTGAATTTCTTCGACCACGCCGATATCTACGGCGGCGGTCAGTGCGAAACGGTCTTTGCGGATCTCATCGCTTCCGCAGGCATCCGGCGCGAGGATCTGATTCTGCAGTCGAAGTGCGGCATTGTCCCCGGCAAAATGTATGATTTCTCGAAAAAGCACATTCTCGAATCCGTGGACGGCATTCTGAAACGCCTGAATACCGAATATCTCGACGTTCTGCTTCTGCACCGGCCCGACGCGCTGATGGAGCCGGAGGAGGTCGCCGAGGCGTTTGATGCGCTGGAGGCTTCCGGCAAGGTACGCCATTTCGGCGTTTCCAATCAGGATCCGTACACGATGGAGCTTCTGCAGAAAACCGTCCGTCAGCCGATCGCCGCAAACCAGCTTCAGCTCAGCATTACCAACGCAACGATGATCTCCCAGCCGATGAACATGAACATTGCGGACGGCTGTGATCCCGTGCTC
>JBJEOO010000055.1:0-3650 GCA_051880755.1 Hominenteromicrobium sp. | reverse complement strand
CAGACGGAATCGATTATCTCTGCTGCGCCGGGCATAAAGGGCTTTACGGCACGATGGGAACAGGCATGCTGATTACAAAACAGGGCGGGAAGCTCCGCAGCCTGATTCAGGGCGGCACGGGTACGCTGGCGCTGCAGCTTGAGCAGCCGCGGGACATGCCGGAATATCTGGAAAGCGGCACACAGAACGTGCCGGGTATTCTGGCACTCGGCGCGGGCATCGACTTTGTGCGGAATCAGGGGGAGGACAACCTGCGGCGGCGGGAGCTGCACCATGTGCGGCGCATCTACGAGGCGTTCAGCCGCCTGCCGGAGATCGAGCTGTATACGCCGCTGCCGGACATGCGGTATTCGGCGCCGGTGCTGGGCTTCAATGTTCGGGGCATGCAGAGCGAGGCGGTCGGCGAGGTGCTCGCAAAGCGAGGCATCGCCGTGCGGTGCGGATTTCACTGCGCGCCGTTTGCACACCGCAAAATGGGTACGGACGACGATATACACGGCGGCGCGGTTCGAGTGTCACCCGGTGCGTTCACAACCGACGCGCAGACTTCGGAGCTGATCCGCACGGTGACGGCGCTGCATGCGAAGAGATCTGCGTAGAAAATGCACAGGTAAAAATGAACAAAATGTAAATAAACGGACGAATTGACAAAAAACGACACGAAAAACCACGATGGCCCCCTTTTCATTGCGGGGCCTTTGTGCTAAAATATACCTAAAGTATGCGCTTTGGCGGTTAGCGGCGCCGGGGCATAAAGGGGTGAAGAGTGTGGAAGGAATTCTCAACGCGGTCGCATCCTGGTGGGACTGGATGCTGAGCATTGCCAAAAGCTTCCAATTTAAAGACGCCGTCGATATCACGATTGTGGCCCTGCTGATTTACGGTGTCATCAAGCTGGTGCGCGAAACACGCGCGGGACAGCTTGTGAAGGGCCTTATCCTGCTTGTTTTTTTGTTCCTGATCTCCTCGTATCTGCAGCTTGTTATGGTCAGCAAGGTGCTTACCTATTTCTTCAATTTCGCGTTTGTCGCCATCCTGATTGTATTCCAGCCGGAGATCCGCAAGGCGCTTGAGCAGATGGGCCGGAGCAATATGGGACAATCCATAGCCAATGCGGTCACGGGCCGGGACCGTGACCGGGACAAGGTGCAGATGCGCAAGGCCATCAATGCCGTGGTCGACGGCATCGGCATCCTGCAGCAGCTCAAAATGGGCGCCTTGATTGTTTTTGAACGTCAGACAAAGCTCGGCGAGATTATTGAGACGGGTACGCAGATCAACTGTGAGCCGTCCGGTCAGATTGTCGGCAATATCTTTTTCAATAAGGCGCCCCTGCATGACGGCGCCATGATTATCCGTGACGGTATGATCCATGCGGCGGGCTGCATTCTGCCGCTGACGAAAAACACGTCGATTTCCGCGGAGCTGGGCACGCGCCACCGCGCCGCACTCGGCGTAAGCGAGGAATCGGATGCGATTGCCGTTGTGGTTTCCGAGGAGACCGGGCAGATCTCCGTCGCGGTCAACGGTGTGCTTGCGCGCCGCTTCACGCGGGACACGCTGCGTGATGTGCTGGAGAATTATCTGATTCCGCAGGAGGAAAAAACCTCCACGGTGCGCCGCAAGCTCAGCTTTATCTCTGGCAGAAGGACGGTGAAGAAGTGATGCGGAAAAAGAAAGCACAAAGCGGCGGGCAGGAGGAGAAGAAGCTGCATCCGCTGCGCGTTTTTGAGAATAACACGCTGCTTCTGATCTTATCGTTTCTCTGTGCCGCGGTCATCTGGTTTGCGATGATGGCAGGCTCCGCCGAAGGGCGTGCCGCAGTAGTCAGCAATGTTCCGATCAAGGTTGAGGTTTCCGAAGCGGCGCAGGAGGCCGGAATCCGGGTTTTCAGCATGAATTATACCTCCACCGATGTTTCCGTTACGGGCAGCTCCCTGATTACCAGCAAGGTAACGGCGGATGATCTCAGCGTCACGGCGACGCTTGACCCTGCGACGTCCATGCTTACCGGCAATTCCATGCAGCAGGCGACATTGACGCTGCGTGCGAACAAAAAGGGCAATACGCTGGCGGAATATGAGGTGGAGAGTGTTTCGCCCTCGGAGGTCACGGTCGTTTACGACAAATATAAAGAAACACAGCTTACCATTGAGAGCAATATCCAGTATACGGCGGCGGAAAATTACTATGCGGCCGCTACGCCTACGCTTTCCACGGATATCGTCACCATCTCCGGCCCGGAAAGCAGCGTCAACAAAGTTGCACGCGCCGTGCTGGTTTATACGTTCAGCGATGAGCTTACCCAGTCCAAATTGATTTCCTGCAAAATAGCGCTGCTGGATGTCAACGGCGACGTGATCGACCCCTCGTCACAGTATATTACGCTGAGCGACGATACTGTGGATGTCTCGATTGCGGTCACAAGCCGCCAGACGGTCACGCTGGAGGCGGATATCCGGAATATTCCGGAAAGCTTTGCAAAGAACCGGATTACAATTGATCCGGAGACGATTGAGATTGCGGGCGACAGCGAGACAATCTCGAAATACAAGACGCTGACGCTGGCGACACCGATCAATTTCCTCGATGTAACGCCCGATAACAATACGTTTACCGTGGCGATTCCGGTTCCCAACGGCGTGACGAATATCAGCCGCGTGGAAACGGCGACCGTTTCCTTCAATCTGAACGGCTACGGAGAGGCGCAGTTCACCACGAACAATATCAGTGTCATCAATGTGCCGGAGGGCAAAGAAGCCGAGCTTTCCACAAAAACCATGACCGTCAAGGTGATCGGCACGGAGGCGCAGCTTTCAAGGCTGACCGGTGAATCCATTTTCTGCACGGTGGATCTCTCGTCGGTTTCGGACCCGAGCGGCAGCATTGAGGTTCCCGTTACGATCAGCATCAACAATGCGGACTCCTGCTGGGCAACCGGCGTCTATACCGCGCATGTCACGGTGACGGATAAGGCCGCTTCAGGCGCATCGGATTAAAATGAAAAACCCGCTGACTGAATCCCGGAAGGGACAATCGGCGGGTTTTGTTCTGTAAAATTGGCATAGAAAAGGCTGCCGGACGGCAGCCTGCGGGGTGCGGCTCAAAAGGGCGGCGCAATACCGCCGCCGGGAACGCAGTCGGAAACAGCGGCCAGCCAGTCTTTGACGGCAATCGGCACGCCGGTTGCTTTCAGAATGACAATGACCAGAATGATTGCGGCCAAAATAGCAAGCACCTTGAGCGCAAACATATAATTGCCGTGTGCGTGTTCTTCATCGTGACCGTGGGCAGGCTTCGGAGCGGGATCGGCTGCCGCCTGAGGCTTGTGCTCTCTTTCCTCCATACCGCGTCTCTCCTTCCGCAAAAAATGACAGATTTCTCTGTCTGTATTCTATCACACAATCCGTTCTTTTTCCAGAGCGGAGATTTATTTTTTCGCGGGATTTTGTTTTTTTGTCAGACTGACAAGCCTGCAGGTATACTGCCCGGAGAGCCGAAAGGCCGTTTTTGATAAATTGTGGATTTTTGTTGAATAACCGGCGAAAAAATGTTACAATATCTTTTTAGAATTGCGAGAATGCGCCAAAAGGGATGAAGCGATATGAATATACGAAAATGGGAGGTTCGGCCTCTTCATAAAGAACGTG
>JBJEOO010000054.1:0-3669 GCA_051880755.1 Hominenteromicrobium sp. | reverse complement strand
AATGGTTTTCAGCCCACGGCAAAGTCCATAAATCCCTCGGAACGCGTCCGGAGGTGTTTCTGCCCTCCAGCGTCGCCAGAACCAATTCTCTTGAAGTCATTTTTCTTCGTCCTTTCTGCCCGCATGCGGCGCTCTTGTGAAATTCCCGCTGCAGGATGCACGATTCTGCAGCGCAGAGGTGGATTTTTTCTTTGTTCTGTATTATACTGGATTTGGAATTATATTGCAATTTTATTTCATATTCAGTACGAAATTGAAGGTGAAGACATGCCGGACAGCTATTGCTGGGATGAAAACAGACAGATGCTGACCTTTTCCCAGCATCAAATTCCGGGTATAGAAACGCTCGGACACAGCGTCAACAGCCGCGCGGACAGCCCGCTGGAAAAGCATATGCACAAGGACAGTATGGAAATCGTTCTTTTGATGAAAGGCAGTCAGTTTTACACCGTGGGGACACAAACCTATTCCCTTTCAGGCGGGGATGCGTTCATCACTTTTCCGGACGAGGAGCACAGCACGGGCGGAGAGCCGCAGAATGTGTCGGAATTCTACTGGATTCAGCTGAATTTATCCGTTGAAGAAAATTTCCTGGGCCTTTCCGGGGAATACGGAGCTTGTCTGCGCGAAAGGCTCAGAAATATGCGGCAGAGGGCTTTCCGGTGCAGAGAATCGATCAGAAGCTGGTTTGCCGACGGATTTTTCGCCGCGGCTTCGGACGACCGCTGTGTGCGGGAGTACGGCAGAAGCCTTTTGGTTTCTTTCCTGTACGGAATTGTCCTGCAGGAACGATCCGTTCAGCTGGCGCTTTCGGATGAGATCGCCGCCGCCGTGTCGTATATCCGGCAGAGCATCGGCGAGCAGATTGCGCTGGAAACGCTTGCAGACTGCGCGGGGCTGTCCCTTTCCCGGTTTAAGGCACGGTTCAAAAAGGAAATCGGTTCCTCTCCGAGAGAATATATCAATCAGCTTAAAATCATGGAGGCAAAGCAAAGGCTCAGAAGCGGCATGTCGGTCAATGATACCGCGCTCAGCCTTGGCTTCAGCAGCGGCAGCTATTTTTCCGTTGTGTTCAAAAAAATGACGCTGCTGTCTCCCGGCGAATACGCCCGCAACGCGGCGGGGCAGGAAACATGAAGCAGGCTGTCTGCGCGGGGCCGCATGCACGCTTTCGCAAAGCTTCCTCAGGCCTTCGCATTCCATGCTGATGGCTTTGCTTCACCGAAGCGCTGGTAATGTACGATTTCCCGCTCGCGCAGGAATCGGATCGGGTCGCGCACGTCCGGGTCGTCCGCAAAGCGCAGGATGTTGTCGTAGGACAGCCGCGCTTTCTGTTCTGCGGCAAGATCCTCGTTGAGGTCCGCGAGCGTGTCGCCGGTGACGGCAATCGTGCCTGCGCTGAACGGCACACCGGAGGCCGCAACGGGATAGACGCCTGTGGTGTGATCGACGAAGTACGTATCAAAGCCCTGCTTTTGGATTTCTTCCGGCGTCAGATTGCGTGTCAGTTGGTAAACAATCGTGCCGACCATTTCGAGATGCGCCAGCTCTTCGGTGCCGACGTCGGTCAGGATCGCGCGCAGCTCGGGATAGGGCATTGCGTAGCGTTGGCTCAGGTAGCGCAGGGATGCGCCGATTTCGCCGTGCGGCCCGCCGTATTGCGTGATGATGATTTTAGCGAGGGCCGGGTTGGGGTTTTTGATGCGGACGGGGTATTGAAGCTTCTTCTCATAGATCCACATTATTCATTCGCCTCCGCATCCCAGGGCCACGGATCGCTGATCCACGCCCAGCGGCTGGTGTCGCGGGAGGTTTCGTTCAGCGGGCCGTAGCGGTCCTCGTATTCGGCCTTCAGCTTCGCGTACTGTTCGCGGTAGCCTGCAAGCTTTGTCGAAGCTTCCGCGCAGTAAGGGTGGGAATCCAGATAAAGATGCAGCTCCCACATGGCAAACTGCACGGCGGAAATGCGCCTGCGCAGCCGGGATTGCTCCGTCATCTCGGCTCACCCCGCCTTCCGTAGAACGGCTTATCCAGAACCGGAAACAGGGTGCCGGCGTCAAAGGCGCGTTCCGGTTCATACGTTTCGCCCCATTGCTGGAACGGCACATAGGCCATGCCCGGCACGGGGTTTTCCGGCAGCGGCGTGCAGCCGCCGCGAAGCGGACAGGTTTGTCCCATTAAAGTTTCAGCCATGCGTTCCGTCTCCTTTCTCAAACGGTTTGATATTGGCTTGGCTCAAACTCATAATATGCCGCAGGCGTCCGTGCCGTTCCTACTTGTCCCTGTCGTCCGGATGCCGGGTTTTCCCGAAGCGCTGGAAAAGAAGGACAAACCCCATGCCTGCGCCGACGGAGATCAGGACGATGGCCATGGTCTCGAAACGGTCCGCGCGTGCGTCATACGGCACGGCGTTGGCGGCCATATACACGGTATCCGATGCGGCGGAAAGGGCGCCGCCGGATGAAGAATCCGCGTCGGATGCGCCGCCGGCTGCGGCGGGGGAGTCTGTCGTTTCGCCGGAAGCGGCGCTTGATGCGCCTGCGCCCGTTCCGGCAGAGGTGCCGGCCTTGGCCAGACGGGTCACGGATACGGTATAAACGGATTTGGTCACGCCGTCCTCCGCTGTGACCGTGAAGCTGAAATCAACCGTGCTGCCGCCCGCGCCCAGATTTTTGCGGTTGACCCGCACGGAAGCGCCGTCTGCGGGCACGGTTTCAAAAATGAGCGAGGCGCTCGAAAACGGTACATCCAGCTTGTAGTCGAAAACCTCGGGATCAAAGGCCGGGGAAAGCGTGCCGATCGGCGGCACAAGCGTGAGCAGAGAACTGTCCGATGAGGGATTCGGCGTGAAGGGCACCGTGATCTCCAGACCGGCCGGGGCGTCGAGCAGCGCGGCGGCGTCCGTGGCGGCTGCATCAGTCACGACAATGTGCACGGGTACGGATCCGGAGAGCGAATCCGCACTGCTTTGAAACGTAAGCGTCAGCGTGCCGTCTTTCGGGAGGCTGCTGCCGTTCTTTGCCGTGCAGACGACGGCGAGGCGTCCGGTCTGCGCGGAGGTATAGACATAGGCGTTCTGGAAGCCGTCGGAAAAAACGGCCTTGGCCTGCACGATATCGGCGGGGTCATACTCGGCGAAAAGCACAAAAGCCGACAGGCTGCTCTGCGCGGGCGAGAGGACGACGCTGAAAGAGGAGCCGCGGCGGATGGCCTCCGGCGCATGAACAATGCGGAAAATATCCGCGGTTTCTTCCGCTGAAACGCACAGGCCGGATGCAAGACAGAAAACCAGCCAGATGACGGCGTACAGCAGGTAATGAATCCTCGGTTTCTGCATACACTTTATTCAGCGGCAGGCGCACAGGGCTGCCCGGCGTGCTCATACGGCCCGATCAGCTCATCGCAGGTAATCTGAAAAACCGATGCGATCGCGCGCAGCTCAATGTCCGTGACATAGCGCTTGTTTGTTTCAATCCGCGTGATGACGTTCCTGTCCATATCCATGCCGGCCAGCTGCAGGCGGTCTGCCAGCTCACGCTGAGACCAGCCGGCTGCCTGACGCAGTGCAATCAGACGCTCCGCAATCAGGTTGCGCTTTCCGTTTATCGTACAGTGTCTTGCCACAATGCTCACCGCCTTTCCGTGTTTGTCTCATGTTCTGCACCAACT
>JBJEOO010000053.1:0-3677 GCA_051880755.1 Hominenteromicrobium sp. | reverse complement strand
AGATAAAAGATGTTGCTTATGCAACTTCGCTATTCCCTCTCTGGGTGAAAAAAGTGGGTTGCTGGTAAGAATTTGTCGCGATGGAAAACCATCCATGAATTGACTTGTTCGGATTGGGAGGCCATGGCGATTTTGTTATGGCGGTTTAAGAAATTTCGGAATTTGGTGATTCTTCGCCACCGGAAACACCTGGTGAAACGAAGAATAATGGGGTTATTCTATCCACCTCTGGAAACACTTTTTCTGGATGCCTTTGAAATAGGCGACGGTTTATATATCCAACACGGGTTTGCAACGATGGTCGCCGCCAAATCCATCGGAGAAAACCGCTGGATCAATCAGCGAGCGACGATTGGATACAAAGGTTAAGGTGAGTCCGGGCAGCATGGCCTGCTGAGATGCGGTTCCGGTTTTGTGCCAGCTTACTCAGTTCCAGCCGTTGGCTTCTCAGCGCAAAATAACTTTCATATTGCGCTTAGTTGCGTTCTGTAAGCTGCACCTTTTCCTGCTTCAAGGACTGTACTGAGGGCACTGCTGATTTCCAAACAGTTCCCGCAACGAAAGAATACCAGAATGAAGGGAACCTGACCGATTCCTAAATCATGATCTGCAGGGTGTGTAACAATACTTCCGTTAATCAGAGAACGGCGGATTCGCACATCGAGCCGGATGGCTATGATTTCTTTGGTCAAGAGATTTGGAGTATGCCCCAGAATAGATCCCGGATCTTTTTCGGAACCTATTTCGGCTGAATCGGATTGTTTTCGGTGGAATTTATGCATTCAGAATCACAAAACCAATCGTTTTTCGGTTTCGCGGCATTTTGCTCGAAACGAATTCAGCAAAGCGGCCGGTTTGGGCTGCGGTAGGCAGAATATCAACAGATGAAAGGAAATCTTGCCATGCGTATTGTGATTTCACCGGCCAAGAAAATGCGGATTGATACGGAAAGCTTTGCCTGTGAAGGGTTGCCGCGTTTTTTGCCTGAAACGGAGCAGTTGCTTGCATGTATGAGGAAGCTGTCATACGCAGAGCTGAAAGCGCTCTGGAAGTGCAGCGATTCGATTGCGGTACTGAATGCGGACAGGCTTCGCCATATGAATCTGCGTGAGAATCTGACGCCTGCACTTTTCGCTTACGAAGGGATCCAATATCAATACATGGCGCCCGGTGTGTTTACATACAGTGAACTCGATTATGTGCGGGAGCATCTGCGTATTCTCTCCGGCTTTTACGGCGTTCTGAAGCCCTTTGACGGCGTGACGTCTTATCGCTTGGAAATGCAAGCAAGACTTGCTTCAGGGCAGACAAAAGACCTGTATGCCTTCTGGGGCAGCCGCATAGCGGAAAGCCTTTTTTCGGAGACAGACTGCATCTTGAATCTTGCTTCGATGGAATACAGCCGCTGTGTATCCGCATACCGCACTGCGGATGTTCGCTTGATTACCTGTGTATTCGGAGAGCGCACCGGAGGAAAAATCATCGAAAAAGGGACTTTGTGCAAAATGGCGCGAGGCGAAATGGTGCGATATATGGCAGAGCATCGGATTGAGGATCCGGAACAGCTCCGTTTCTTTGACCGGCTGGGTTACCGTTTTTCACCGAAAGAATCGGATGAATCAACCTATATTTTTATCAAGGAGGCATAAAAGATGTTGGAGATTGGTACAAAAGCACCGGATTTCACATTGACGGATCAGAATGGGGAGACAGTTCGCCTGTCAGATTTCTTAGGCGGAAAGGTTGTCCTTTATTTCTATCCGAAGGATAATACGCCTGGATGTACGCGGCAGGCTTGTGCGTTCGCATCGTCCTATCATGACTTCCGGACGCGGAATATTGCGGTTATCGGCATCAGCAAGGATTCCGCGGCGTCTCATCGGAAGTTTGCGGATAAATATGACTTGCCTTTTGTTTTGCTGGCGGATCCGGATCTGCAGGCCATTCAGGCCTATGGAGTTTGGCAGGAAAAGAAGCTTTACGGTAAGGTCAGCATGGGCGTTGTGCGTTCGACCTTCATCATCGACGAAGCCGGTATGATTGAAAAAGTCATGCCGAAAGTTAAGCCGGATACCAATGCGCTGGAAATTCTGGAGTATCTGAATCAGGCGGAATGAGAAATTTCCCGTGTATTCCACAAATCTTCCAGATATACGCGGTACAATCGGGATACTGCAAACAGCAGAATTCATTTGCGGAAAGCAGAGTCGGGTAAGGAAGCACCTTCTGGTTTGAGCTTGATGCCGTACCGTCCGGCTGCGCGCGGCAAAAGGCGGCTTGTGTACCGGCGCAGAAAGAAAAGCAGTAAACTGCGGGAAATATCTCGGCTTTTCATACTTGTTTGAATGGAAAAAACATGGTACTATATATCTGATATTTTCCTCCGATCGCATCCCGAAAACGCCGTTTCCGGATGCGGCGGGACAGAGAAATGGGGTATTGAGGATGAAAACACATACACGGATTCTCGCTTTGCTTCTGAGCGTGTGCCTCCTGTTTTCGGCGGTTTCAATCAGCGCTTCGGCTGTTGAGTCTGGTGCGCTGCCTGAGCGCGGAACAACGGCTGAAACGCCGACAGACGGCAATGCGCTTATAGCCGTTGAGGGAAGATTCCTTTCGGACGGCAAGGAGGCGATTTTGAAACGAGTCAATGAAATCCGCCTTGAGGCCTGTCAGGAAGGCGTTATTGATCCGTATACCGGAAAAGCGCTGACCATAGACGATTATAAACCGCTCAAGTGGTCCTCCGGTCTGGAGGGAATTGCGCAGACCCGCGCGGCTGAAGCCTCCGTATGGGAAAGCCATACGCGCCCGAATGGGGAAAGCTGCTTTACCGCTTCCTTTAATTCTGTCCGTTCATGGGCAGAAACGCTTGCGTGGTGTTATGGAATCGGTACGCTGTCCGGCATGATGCGCGGTATTGAACTGTGGTACGGTGAGAAAGACGATTGGGTCAATAACAATACGGACGAAGTGACCGGACACTATGAGGCGCTGATCAGCACGCGCTTCAATTATATCGGCATCGGCGCTTTTCAGGAAGGTTCCGCTGCAAAAGGCTATCGCTGGGTTGCCACGGCGGGCGAATACTCCGATGCAAGTGTGATGGATGAGAGCGAGATCGGCGTGACCGGCAGCTATACGCAATTGATTGAGACAACCATTGACAGCCTGTCATCCCTTGCGATTTCCGGAGCCGGGCAAATGGAGGTAAATGAATCCGTTGCCCTGACGCTGCAGGCCACAGCGTATGAAACGGATTGTACGGTTCGCAGCGCAGTGTGGTCGTCGTCGGATGAGAACGTTGTATCCGTTGATGCAAACGGCGTTGTGACAGCGCTCAAGGAAGGACAGGCGACCATTACAGCGGCGGTTGGAGAGAAATCTGCTGCGGCTGTAATCAAGGTTGAAATTGCGGCAACCCCGACACCTACACCCACGTCGACCCCGACGCCGACGCCGACGCCTACACCTACACCTACACCTACACCTACGCCTACACCTACCCCGACGCCTACACCGACCCCGACGCCTACACCGACACCGACACCTACACCGACGCCTACACCTACACCCACGCCGACGCCGACGCCGACACCCACACCCACGCCTACGCCGACACCCACGCCGACGCCCACGCCTACGCCGACACCCACGCCCACCCCGACGCCGACGCC
>JBJEOO010000052.1:0-3740 GCA_051880755.1 Hominenteromicrobium sp. | reverse complement strand
CCAAGTGCCGAATTCCTTGACAAGGCCGGTGAAGCCGGTATCCACCGCGCCGTCCTGATAATAATACCAGACGCCGTCCGCATCCTTATGCAGGCCGTCCGGGATTGCAGGATTCTCTGACGGTTCAGAAGAAGGCTCTGCGCTCGGCTCGGCCGACAGTTCGGCAGAAGGCTCCGGGCTGGGATCCGCCGGCACACCGGAAACCTCCGGTGCAGCGCTTTTCCCGGCATCCGCCGCCGAAACGGATACCGGCACAGCCGAAATGCCTGCTCCGATCAAGCACAAAATCAAAACAAAGGAAACCGCTTTCTTCAAATTCTTAAGCATATGCCGCACTCCTGCCGTTCAAAATGGATTGCCGTACCAACGCGATCATCTTTTTTTGCTCCAGGTATCCGGGCTGAGCAGAACGAGGATGGGGAAAATCTCCAGACGGCCGAGGAGCATATCGGCGGCGAGAACCAGCTTGGAAAGATCGCTGTAATGGCCGTAATTGCCGGTGGCGCCGACGAGCTCAAAGCCGGGGCCGATGTTGTTGAAGCACGCGGCAACAGCGGAGATATTCGTTCCGATGGAATACCCGTCCAACGAGATCAGCGTAAAGCTCAGGAGCAGAATCACACAATAAACCGCGAGGTATGCGTTGACATTGTTGGAGGTTTCCTCATCCACAACGCGGCCGTCCATGCGGACAATCTGCACGCGGCGCGGATGCAGCGCCTTGCGGATGGTGCGCTGAATGCTCTTGAGCAGCAAAAGCACGCGCGACACCTTGAGGCCGCCGCCGGTGCTGCCCGCACATGCGCCCACAAACATCAGCACAAAGAGGATCGCCTTGGAAAAGGCGGGCCACATCTCAAAATCGACGGTGGCAAAGCCGGTTGTCGTCATGATGCTGCTCACCTGAAATGCCGCATGATGGAACGCCTCATACAGGCTGTCATACATTCCGCTGATATTGAGGGCAATCAGAAGGATGGATCCGCCCGCAATCGCGACGTACAGACGAAGCTCCTCGCTCTTGAGAATCGTTTTGAACTGACGGAGCAGAAGCAGATAATACAGACTGAAATTGACGCCGAACAAAAACATGAAAACGGTGACAACGCTCTGCAGGTACATGCTGTATCCGCCCATGCTGCTGTTGCGGACCGCAAAGCCGCCCGTACCGGCGGTGCCGAACGCGATGCAGAAGCTGTCGAAAACCGGCATGCCGCCGAGCAGAAGGAAAACGACGCACAGCGCCGTCAGCAAAATATACAGACCGTATAAAATCATGGCCGTCTGCCGCAGATGCGGCGTCAGCTTGCCCACGCTCGGCCCGGGGCTTTCCGCACGCATCAGATAGATGCCCGAGCCGGCATTTTTGCGCGCTTCCGGCACAACCGCCAGAAGAAAGACGAGCATTCCCATGCCGCCGAGCCAATGGCTGAAGCTGCGCCAGTACAGGTTGCAGCGGGAAAGCGCCTCCACATCGCTGAGGATAGACGCGCCGGTGGTGGTAAAGCCCGAGATAATCTCAAACAGCGCGTCGATATAGCGCGGGATTTCTCCGGAAATATAGAAAGGCAGCGCACCGAAAAGCGACATGACAATCCACGAGATGCCCGTGGCGGCAAAGCCTTCCTGCGCATAAAAAGTATAGTTTCCGCCGCGGCTCAAAAGCAGCATCAGCGCACTGAACGCCGCCATCATGGCAATGGTCCCCGCATAGGAAAGCGCATTGGCGCGCTCTCCGTCGAGAATGGCGATCAGCATCGGCACCAGCATAAACATGCTCGTCAGCAGAACCGTGAGGCCGGTAATCCGGCTAAGCAGCTTTACATTCATAGATCAGAACCGTCCTATGCAAAGATGTCGTTGAACTGCAGGATGGGTGCTTCACGGTTGGTGACAACGATAACCGTATCGCCCATCTGAAAACAGGAGTTGCCGTCCGGAATGGTGGTGCTGCCCTGATGCGTGATGCAGGAAATGAGCACGTTGCGTTTCAGATGCAGATCCCGGAGCGGCTCGCCGATATAGCGCGAATGCTTGTTGATGACAAATTCCAGCGCTTCCGCACGGCCGTCGGCAATGCGGTGCAGCGTCACGGCCGCGCCGGTCTGGTGCTGCATGGCGCGCACATACTGCACGACGTTTGCGCTGCACAGCTCCTTCGGACTGATGACGCTGCCCACCGGCAGGCTCTCAATCATTCCGGTGAATTCCACGCGGTTGACCTTCGTAATGATATGCGGCACGCCCTTCGCGCTGCCGAACATGGAGGTGATAACGTTCTGCTCGTCCAGACCGGTCAGCGTGGCCAGCGCGTCCGTTTCACCGATGCCCTCACTTTCCAGCACGCTCTGCGAGGAGCCGTCGCCTTCGATGATGGACGCCTCGGGCAGCATATGCGCAAGCTCCAGACAGCGCTGCGCGTTTCGCTCGATAATCTTGACGTGTACGCCCGCGGCCAGCAAACTCTGCGCCAGATAAAAGCTGACGCGTCCGCCGCCAATCAGCATGGCATGGCGGATTTTCTTGCGCGTAATGCCGAGGCTCTTCATCAGGTTGGAAAGCACCGCCACCGGCGCCGTGACGTAAATCCGGTCGCCCCGGTACAGCATGGTGTCGCCGGTCGGGATGAACGCCTTGCCGTCCCGCACCACGACGCAGACCAGCACCTTATAGCCGAGCACATGCGGCAGATGATTCAGAATAACATTTTCAAGCAGGCTGCTGTCCGTGACACGCAGCTCGACAATTTCGACGCGTCCCTTTGCAAAGGTTTCGCGCTTCAGGAAGCCCGGCAGCTGCAGCAGGCGGAAAATTTCCTTCGCCGCCTCGCGTTCCGGGTTAATAATCAGCGAAAGGCCGAATTCCTCACGCATCATATAAAGCTGTTCGATATATTCCGGGCTGCGCACCCGGGCGATGGTATGCAGCGACGGATTCAGCTTGCGGGCCGTCAGACAGCAAAGCAGATTGATTTCATCCGCACTGGTTGCAGCAATCAGAACGTCCGCCTGCCGGACGCTGGCCTCCTGCAGCGTTTCCATGCTCGCACAGTTTCCCGCGATGGAAATCACGTCGAACTGCTGCATGTCGCGCTCCAGAACCTCCCGGTTTGAATCGATGGTCACAAGGTTATGACCCTCCTGCGAAAGCAGCCGCGTCAGCGCAAGGCCCACCTTTCCGTCACCGGCAATTATGATCTTCATTTTCTATTTTCCCTTTCCCACTCCGAAATTGAAGCAATAAACAGATGTAGTATACACCCGCCGGCACGCCTTGTACAGAGTTATTCTGCCTTTTTCTTTTTGAAAATTGAAAATTTCGCAAGCAGGAAAGGGTAAAAACGGGGCAGATCCGCGCGGCAGACAAAAAGAAACGCCGGATTCCGCTTCCGGCGTTCCGCAAATTACAAACTCTGTTTCGGCTGCAGCCGTTCATGATCCGGCCCCCGGAGCTTTATCCGCGCTTCCAATAGCTGGAGCCGTCCGCCGCGCGGTCAAGGTATCCGTATTCCACGAGATACCGGCGCATCGTCGCGAAATCCTCCCAGATCGCTTTCAGAATGTCATTGACCTCGCGCTCCGTGTAGGTGCGGCCGCTCTCAAACTGCGCCGCGACCTGCCGCAAAATCACGATTTTCTTCTTCTCTTTTTTCGAGAACACCTTGAGCCGCAGCGGCTCAAGGCTGTAAAACACGTTCTCAAGGATTTTCTGATTTTCATCCTCGGTGATCACATACCGTT
>JBJEOO010000051.1:0-3742 GCA_051880755.1 Hominenteromicrobium sp. | reverse complement strand
AATCCGGCTTATGGACATGGTAGATGTCGATGTATTCGACGCCCAGACGGCGCAGGGAATCATCGATCTCCTTCATGATGCTCTTGCCCGAGATGTCACGTCCGCCCTTCGGCGCGCCCTCACCCCAGACAAGGCCGCACTTCGTGGAAACGATCAGCTTCTCACGGTCATAGCCCTTGATGGCCTCGCCGACGATTTCCTCCGAAACGCCGCAGCCGTAAATCGGCGCAGTATCGACAATGTTGACCTCATTGTCGAGCATCGACCGGATGGCCCGGATGGAATCGTTTCTGTCCACCGCGCCCCAGCCGGAACCGCCGATCGCCCATGTACCCACGGTTGCCACAGACACGCTGAGTCCTGTCTTGCCTAAAACCTTGTAACGCATACAACCTACTCCTTTACTTTTCAATACAGATTCAGGTTCTTCACGCAAATCCGGGAAGCCCTATGATTACAACTTTAGTGGAACCATGCAGAAAAGTCAAGAGAAAAAAGCGAAAATACAGAGTAAAATTCTACTTTTTTCCCGCATGGATTCCGGGCTTGGGGCTCTTTTTCTGCGTCTGCCCCGCCGCTGCGCAGGGCATTTCCGGGAAATCCGCCGCGGCAAGGCCCCGCGCAGGCGCTTGATTTTCCGGCTGCCATCGACTATAATGAGTAAAAACGACCGAGGAAGGATATTGCCGTGATTCTCCTGATCTGCGGCAGCTCGCACACCGGCAAAACGGCGCTGGCACAGCGGCTGCTTGAAAAATACAAATACCCGTATCTGTCGATCGATCACCTGAAAATGGGGCTGATCCGCAGCGGCTATACGACGCTCACGCCGGAGGACGACGCGGAGCTTGTGCCGTATCTCTGGCCCGTTCTGCGCGAAATGATCAAAACGGCCATTGAGAACAAGCAGAACCTGATTGTGGAGGGCGCATACATCCCGTTTGACTGGAAGGAAAGCTTTGAGCCGGAATATCTCGCCCAAATCCGCTATACCTGCCTGATTATGAGCGAGCGCTACATCCGGGCGCACTTTGACGACATTCTGCGGTTTGAAAGCGTCATTGAGGATCGGATCACTGACCCGGATTTCACGCCCGACGCGGTGATTGCCGACAACCGCATGTATCTCGAACAATGTCAGGCTCACGGGCTGGATTATATCCTGATCGACAAACAGTACGCCGCAGACATTGCCCTGTAACCCCAAGGAGGAAAGTATGCCGCTTGTATTATATTTTACGCCTGATTCCAAAAAGGGCCAGCAGATTGCCGCGCTCTGCATGGGGCTTGGCTTCCGCGCCAAGCGCCTTCTCCCGGGCGACGCCAACAAGACTGTCGGCGCGCTTGCCGGGCTGAAAACAGCCGCCGGCGCCGCCGCTCAAGCGCCCGCAGGCTGGACGCTGCCGGAGCTTCTCATTTTCGCGGAGATGACCGGCGATGCGCTCGACCTCTTCCTCGCGGCGTACAAAAATGCGGGAATCGCGTCGGTCTCACTCAAAGCGGTCGTCACGCCGCACAACACCGCATGGAGCCTTTATGCGCTCGCGGAAGAACTGAAAAAAGAACGCGCCGCCATGCTGCTGTACCGGAAAAATCAAACAAAGCCGTAAAACATGAAATCCGCTGGGAGAAGCCCTCCAGCGGATTTTCTGCTTTATTCTTTTGTGTAATCGGTAAGCCGCCGCGGCTTTATGGGGTGCCGTTCAGAACGTCAATGCTCATCCATTGGATTCGGCCCGACACCGGGATCGTATACATACATGTAAAACTTTGAATTCGTAATCAGCAGCATATAGGCGTCGTTGTAGCTGCGGATGGGGTACAGCGTCTCATAGGCCTTGACCACCTCGCCGTTGTTGAGCTGCTGCACACCGAGGCGGTAGGTCGCTTCCGTGATCTTCTTCGACGCGTTTTCGTAATCGCCTGCCGCTTTGTACTCCTCAATGGCCTGCTCGTACTTTGCATCCTTATAGAAAGCCTGTGCCTTCAGATAGTGAATCTTCTGGATCTGCACCGCACAGTCCTCATATTCGCCGAGCTTTGTGAAGATCTCCATCGCCTCGTCGTACGCTTTTTCCTCCACGAGCTTCAAGCCCTGCTCGTAATAGGCGGCGTCAATCTTCGGCAGAAGCGATGCTTCGGTGACAAAGGCAAAATACTCGAGCGCGTGTGCTTCGTCGCCCTCCGTATAGAATTCGATGCCCTTGTCGCAGAACGCTTCCTGCATCTGTGCGGCAAGCGCACCGCTCACCTGCTTGTAATCGGCCGCGGCCTGCTTGAGGTTATCCGCCTCAATCGCTTTCATGCCGAGGTTGAAATAGCACAGCTCTATTTTCTCCGCTGCTTCCTTATAATCCGCAAGCTTTTCAAGCTGGCCGAGCGCATCCTCATACGCGCCGGAGTCAAACACCTTCACAGCCTTACGGTACTGCGCTTCCGTGATCTGGTCGGCGGAATCCTGATAATCGGGTATCTCTCCGAACGCGGCAATCGCTTCATCATACTTCTCCGCCTCCAGCAGCGCGGCAGCCTTTCGGTATTTCGCTTCCGGAATACGGTCCGCACTGTCGCTGTAATCCTCCAGCTCCGCAAAAGCCGCCACGGCTTCGTCGTACTGGCCGGCCTCCAGCAGCGCGGCCGCTGCGTCATATTTCTGCTGAGGAATAATATATGTAATCAGAACCACAATAAACGCGGCAATCAGCACGAGCAGCGGAATCGAAATGGACAGGAAAATTTTCCGATGGAGCTTCTTCTTCCGCGCGCGCTCCTCAGCGGCGGCTTTTTCCTCGGCCGCTCTGCGCGCCGCTTCCTCGGCGGCGGCTTTTTCCTCGGCCGCTTTGCGCTCGGCGGCCAGCCGGGCCTGCTCCGCCTTTTCCGCTTCCGCCTTTTCATAGGCCTCAAGATTTTCCGCAAGCTTCTCCGGGTCATCATACAGCTCGCGCTGCGGGGCATATGCTGCGCCGCAGACATAGCACCGCTCCTCATCCGCGCGGTTGATCTCACCGCAGGCGCAAAGCCAGAGATCCTTATATTCCTCCGGGACAAACTGCGCTTCGCCCCTGTCGTTTTCGGTCATTTCGCGAAAATCGCGGCTGTACTGCCCGAGCAGCTTTTCATCCTCAATTGCCTCGCTCAGCGGCTGCCGGGCGGGAACATGCTCAAAAAGCAAAGACGCGCTGCCTGTCCAGACATCCTCGCCTTCAAATTCCACTTTCTTGATTGCAACGGAGATGCTGCGGGCCGTATTGCCGACGGGAATCTCCTCATCCATGCCGAAGGTTTCATCGCGCCCGACAACCGGCACCAGATAGCGGCGGTCCCGCACAACCTCCGTCTCATGATTGGCCTTATCGAAAACATGCAAGTCAATGAACACCGCCGTAACCGCGCGCGCATCCAGGTTCCGGAACGTGAGCCGCACAAAGCTGCGCAGCGTCTGCGCGCTGTCCTCCGCCTCTTCGGACACTTCGGCTTCCACAGGCTCCTGCGCCAGCACGCCGCTCTGCAGCAGGATGGGGCAGGTTTCCCTATATAAATTCTCTTTCAATTCAAACAGCGGCTCAAAATCGGGCATGCGTCATTCCGTCCTTTATCTTTGAATCATCAGCTTACTTTTCATTATACCCGATATGGCTGAAATTGCAAGGAAATTCAGCGGGATTTCCGCAGTTTTTCTTCGGCCTGTCTGCGAAAAATCGTGCATTTTCCTGAATTTTGTGGTAAGATAACTTTAATACAG
>JBJEOO010000050.1:0-3769 GCA_051880755.1 Hominenteromicrobium sp. | reverse complement strand
CGTCATATTCAGATGATCGACCGCATACATCCCCCGAAAGCTTTTCGACAGATTTCTGATTTCGATAGCGTTCATTTACTGACTCTCCTTTGCTTGATTTATCTCAGTACCGATTGACAGCAAAAGCGAGACAACCCTGCTCATTGTCTCGCTTGCCTTTCCGGATTATTTTCTTACAGCGTCCATGCGTTTCTGCGCGGCGGCGGTTCGTTCCTTGGCAGCGGCGATTTTTTCTTCACGCTCAGCCTGCATTTTTTCCTGACGGGCTTTCGGGCTCATCTTCGCTTCTTCCCACTGTGCCTTGGATTCCGCCTTTGCAGCCTCAAAGTTTGCTTTGTCAACCTCGTGCTGCGCTTTTGCGCTTTCCTTCATGTCCCTGAATGCGTCTTTCAAGAAATTTGCCATTGATCCGTTCTCTCTTTCGGTTATTCGACTGTTTTTACTGACCACCCATGATCTTATCGCTGAGCTTCATGATCTGATCGGCGTACTTGCTCTTGCGGCTGTTCAGAATGCCTTTATAGATCGGGTAATTGACGGCGGCCATAAACAAGCCTGCAAGGCCGATGACGATACCGGGCACCATGGTGCTGCTCATCCCGAGCGCGGCGCCGATGTCGGTCATCACAAGGCTCATCCCGCAGCCCATGATAATCGCGCTGACAGCACCGAATATGTAAGAAAACACATTGGCCGGACGCTTCACCTTTGCATCAAGCTCTCTGAGCGCGTCGAGCTGGGTATGCTCCTTTTCCGTATACTGCGTGCGAATCTTCTGGACCAGATATTCCTGATCATTTCTGTTCATAACTGCCGCCTCTTTCTGCTTTGTTTTTTGTGAGTACATCCTACCGCACGGTTGTTTTGGAAGTTTTTGCGAAATGTTTGTGTTTTATTAATTTGAAGCCACCCGGCGTTATAGCGCCTTCGGGAAAGCTCTGCGTATCTGCTCAAAGCACCGCGCGGCCGCTGCCGGTCGCTGAAAACCGGCGCACAAAACAGCAAACCCCCGATCAGCTCGGGGGTTTTGGGGTTGTGCCGCTTTAATCCGTCACCAGACGTTCAAGGAAGTGAAAACAAGAAATATCTCATGGGGCATTTCGGGATATGCATGAGCCGCGCCTGCCGGTCAGAATACCCGGGCTTGCTTCAGCACTTGATTTGTGCCGCGAACTGCCGCAATCTCCTGTTGAGTTCATCAATGTGTTTTTCAAACCAGATGAGAAGATCCGCCGACATATTCGCCTGCTCCAAAAAAATGCGCCTGTTTTTGGAAAGTGAATCGTAATACTGTCCGTAAAAATTGCATACGGCAAGAAAATAGAAGAATAATGTTCCTGCATTTTCTATATCATAGGCGCTGAGCGGGGATTCCTCCGTATATGCAGAAAGATAGCCGATCAAGCGGTCTATATCGACCTCGCCCTGCTTCACCTCCGGTGCCATGAATAAATACGATCTCACGATCTCCCATATATAGGGGTGCTTGCAGACGCATGTCCAGTCGATGATTCCGATTATTTTCCGATTCTTCCAGATCATCTGTGAGATCATGTAATCGCCGTGTGTTCCTCCGCATGTGAATCTGCTCACATCAAATTCATAAGCGGGCATCGCGTCTATGATCCTCATATTGGAGCGGATTCTTTCCGCAATCTCAAAGTCTCCATTCTGAACCGCCAGGTTCAGCGTCTCCGCATAAGCATCGCTCATATATTCCGTCTTTCTGTATTTGAAAAAGTCCGCTCCGATGCCTGTGGGAATATCCGGATAGCCTTGCAAGACTCGATGAATGCGGGCCAGCATCAAGGCCGATTCTCTTTGCAGCTCTTGCGGCGCCGCATGATAGTCATAGGTAATTCCGTCATAAAACTTCTGCACCGTGAATTTCCGGCCGTTCTCATCTGTCGAAATATACTTTCCCCGCTTGTTTGGCAGAAACACACATGCCGGTATCTTATTCTTCAGCAGAAAATCGCAAACCGCTGTTTCGATTTCCACATGATTCATGTCGTTTTCGTTTGAATACTTCACGACATATTTTTTGCCGTCTGAAACCACAAAATAGGTGAGGCCGCCTGCGCCGTTTTCGGTGGGCTCCATCGAATCGATTTCAAAATCATACAGCTTGAACAAACGCATTTTCATCTGCTCAAACTCCAGCTGTTTTACAAGCTCAAGGCTGGATTTATCGATTTGACGCAATATCTCAAGGATGGGTATATTCTCCCCGGCCAACAGCTCATTGACCGTAATCCCCAGCAATTGACAAAGCGGCTCCATATAAACAATTTCCGGAAGTCCATTTCCGCATTCCCACTTTGAAATTGTCTTTTCACTTACACCCAGTCTTGCCGCTATGTCCTTCTGCAGGTATTTCTTTTCCTTTCGCTTTTCGGCAATAAACAAGCCTATTTTCTTCTGATCCATGTCTTTCTCTCCATCCTCCTCAGCATGATGAATTCATTATAATGCAGAAATCGTCCATTTTGAACCCACGCTCCGTAGGATTACAGAAAGCTGGCATTCGCCGAATTGTACGGAAGAACGATCAAACCGTACATAAAGGCAGAAAAACACGAAATGTACATCCATTGCCGCGGCTCGCAGCACTCCACACAGCGGCTAAAGGGCTGCAATATCGCCTTTTGTGATCGCTTCACGGGCGGTGACGGATGACAGGGCCATGACCCAAAAGTCCTCCATGCGATGACTGTACGCAATTTCATCCTGTATGGTTTTCACATACCGAAATCCCGCCTTTCGGTATGCCTTGATTGCCCGAATGTTGCGTGCTGAAACCCGAAGGAGCACCCGTCCATTATGAGCTTTGATACGGCAAAGCTCTTTGACACAGCGGTCAACAAATTCGGCACCGTTCCCTTTTCCGCACAGCCGGGGCGCCATAGACCAGCCAACCCAAAGGTCGTCTCCCTCATACTGGCAGGATACCCGGCCCAGTATGAAATCTTTGTAAACGAGACAAAATTGTTCTGTCCCCCAAGTCGATTCATCCAGTAAGTATTCATCGTTATGGCCTTTGATACTGTAGGTATCATAGGGCGCTTCGTACGCCCAATGGGCAATTTCTTTTACGGCATCTTTTGTAAGCGGTTCAAGTGAACTGTTTGCAATACGGATTTGGTTTTCCATTTTATTTCCTCCAAAAATCAACTCGGAGGGTTAGGAAGCGTGAACCCTCCACACACGATTCATCTTCATAAAAACCACCCTTTCTCTTTCAGAATTGTATTTTTGACACCAGTCAAGGTGTGAATACCAGGTTTATTTCGTCAATCTGAAGATAAGACATCGTCTTTCTTTCCCCAACTTCGCGTGTGCCTGCATGGCGGATGCATACAGCGAAGTCAATTTTTGGGGCGCTGCGGATGCTGCGCAAGGTCAGACCGCAGAAGGACAATTTCAGGCTTTGGAGGCTTTTCGTTTCAGGCCTACGAGCAGGATGCCGGTCCCCACGGCCACCGCGGCTACCAGGGCCACGACGATCCAGGGGGTGAAATCGACAGGGACTTCTTCCGTGGGAGAATTGTCCGTCACGGTGTTTTCCGCCTCCTGGGGGAACTGGGGCGGGTCGGGATTTTCCAGGTCATCCAGATAGATCCAGCCGCAGCGGCCCATATAGTAACCCACATAGCCCCACTGGCCGCCGTCGGGGTCGGTGTAGATATCGTGATACGACAGCTTACCGTCGTCATAGTTCGGATTGAGTTCGGAGATGGACCCGGCCCAGACACCGGAGCCGGGGTAG
>JBJEOO010000049.1:0-16602 GCA_051880755.1 Hominenteromicrobium sp. | reverse complement strand
CCGGACGTCCCAATCCTCGGACTTGGCCGCTTTCTCCAGATATGCCGCGGCCTTTTCCGGGTTTTCCGCCGTACCCTCGCCGGCGGCGTACATCATCCCGCAATTGAACAGGGCTTCGTCGCTGCCCTGCTCGGCGGCTTTCTCGAACCAGTAGAGAGCTTTGGCTTTGTTCACGGCCGTGCCCATGCCGCTGTCGTACATCATTCCGCAGTTGAACTGCGCCCTGACGAGGCCCAATTCCGCGGCTTTCTCACACAGAGCCAGACACTTTGCAGAGTCTCCGGCTTTCTGAGCCGCTCCGGCTTCCCGCAAATACTGCTGCGCTTCTTCGAGCTGAACAGGCGTGGGCTTCGGTTCGGGCTTCGGCTCAGGCTTCGGCTCAGGCTTCGGCTCGGGCTTCGGCTCGGGCTTCGGCTCAGGCTTCGGCTCAGGCTTTGGCTCAGGCTTCGGTTCAGGCTTCGGCTCAGGCTTCGGTTCGGGCTGGGGCGCGCCGTCTTTGGGCAGATAATCCTGGATGCCGAATTTCTCCGCCAGCAGCAGGGCAGCGTCCGCATGGCCGGCGACGGCGGCAAATTTCAAAAACTGCTTTGCGGTTTTGCCGGGCGCCTGACCCTTCTTTTCGTCCAGACCCAGATAGCAGCGGCCCAGCAGATAGTCCACTTCACCTTGCAGCTTTCCGGATGCCTTGAGCAGAAGGAGAGCGGCTCTTCCGTATTCACGCTGCTCATACAGCGCCCGGCCCTCCTCCAGAATTTCTTCCGGCGTCTTTTTCTTTCCAAACAGTCCCATTGTATGTACCCTCCCGAAACTGGATTTCATCATTTGCGGGATACCGCATCCGCGATGCGGCCCCGGTGCGCATATTTTTCTGTAAAAATTTTACGGTGTAAAATCTATCCCGTACGGTTTCTCAAAAGTACGGTCAATCCCGTCTGACAGATGCGATTTCGTACTGTACGGCAAACAGAGAATACCCGTCTTTTCTGCACGTTTCCGCTGTATGCGGGTGGTTATTTGCGGTTCAGCTTGTCCGCGTAGCAGAAGACCGCGAAACCGATCACGAAAATCACGGCAATCGCGCCGACGGCGATGTTTTCACTGCCGGTAAGCTGGCTGACCACTGCGACGATCAACGTGCCGAGGAAGGCTGCGCCTTTGCCGCAGATATCGAATAAGCCGAAATATTCGCCGCTTTTCTCGGCGGGAATGATCTTTGCAAAGTACGAGCGGGAAAGCGCCTGAATACCGCCCTGGAACATGCCCACCGCCACGGCGAGCGTCCAGAACTGCCACTGAGCAGTGAGGAAGATCGCAAACACCGCGATGCCCGTGTAGGCGACGATGCAGATTTTAATCAGCAGGCCGGTGCTGTATTTCGCGGCAAGCCGCCCGAAAAGGATGGCAAACGGGAAGGCCACAAACTGCGTCAGCAGCAGGGCCAGCAGCAGGCCGGTCGTATCAAGGCCCACCGCCGTGCCGTAGGCCGTCGCCATTTCGATAATGGTATACACGCCGTCGATAAAGAAGAAGAACGCGAGCAGGAAGATAAAAATATTCTTTTCTGCGCGGATATTCATGAAGGTGCGGCCCAGCCGCTTGAAGGTTTCGGAAAGCTTGGCCGTGCCGGATTCGGAATAGGCCGTCTGCTTATAGGTTTTCAGCAGAGGAACGGTCATCAGCACCCACCAGACCGCCGTCAGCAGAAACGCGAGCAGCATGGCCGTGGACTGCGTGATGCCCAGCTGTTCATGCAGCAGCACAATGGCCAGACAGGCAATGAACGGAATGCAGCTGCCTATGTATCCGAATGCGTAGCCGTGGGAAGAAACCTTGTCCATCCGTTCCTCCGTCGTGATTTCCGGAAGCATGGCGTCATAGAACACATTGCAGGCGGAATAGCCGACCTTGGCAAGGATGAAGATGACGAGGAAAGAGAGCCAGCCCCAGGCAAAGCCCAGCAGTGCGCAGCCCAGCACACCGATCACGAGCGAAATCACAAACAGCACGCGCTTCATGTTTTTGCGGTCGGCCAGCGTGCCGAGAATCGGCGCGGATACGGCCACAATCAGTGTTGCAATTGAGCCGGCATAGCCCCAGTAAGCGAGATAGTTGCTGGAAGAAATGCCGGCGCCCTCCGCGAGCGCATTGAAATAAATCGGGATCAGCGTGGAGATCAGCATGATAAAGGCGGAATTGCCGATGTCGTACAGCACCCAGGCTTTTTCGCCCCGGGTCAGTTTGAATTTTTCCATAGCGTTGCTCCTTGTACAGATGTTGGTAATATGTGTTGGGGGGACAGAGGGGGGAAAGCCGCCGTCAGCCCTCAAAGGTCCGGTCAAAGGCGATGCCGGCGCGTGTGCCGTTTTCCAGATAATTGTCCGCGTCACGCAGAATCTCCTGGGCCAGCGGCAGTGCCTCCGCATACAGCTCCAGAAGCCGCTCGTCGCTCTCCGCGCAGCGTTCATCCCGCGCCGGCGTCATGCGCATATCGGAAATCGCGTCGTGGTGCAGCGTGACATACAGCGCTTTGTCCAGAACCGTGCGGAAAGCGCGGCTCTGATTGAAAAGCACGCGGCCGTAAAAGACCATCGACTTGAGACTTTTTTCCACAATATCCGTCACGGCCGGTGGATAAAACGGCGCGATGACGGCGGCGTTCCGGCGCGTGACCTCAAAATGACCGCAGGGGTCAAAGGTCAGCGGGTCGATCCGGTCGGCCGTCAGCAGCGTGCGGTCAAGCGAGGTTTCCACCGCCGCGTGGGTCAGGTCAAATTCGGACATGGCCTGTGCAATATACGGGTGGCAGACGGAATCCAGCGCGAAATGGCAGAGCAGGCCGTACAGATAGGCGCGGGCGGCGCGCTTGTCCTTGGCGGCGGAAATCACCTTGCGGCCGCGGACGAGAAACTCCCGGCCCGATTTGCGGTGTGCCTCGTGGCCGATGCGGTTGACGCTGTTCGGCAGAACGGGGCGGTAAAAGAAAAAGAGATCCGGTCCGTGCAGTCCGATATCGAACAGCGCACGGTGTTCCGTACAGACGGTCTGTACGGCGGGCGGCGCGTCACGCAGGACGTCGCAGCCGAAGCGGTAATGTGCGTAAAATGCTGGCATATGATTCACCGATCCTTGCTGTGTATTGCGAAAAAGTCTGTTTCATATCTATGATAACCGTTTTGTGTAAATTTTACAATCGCCGGAATGTAAAACTCCGGGCGAAATTTTTGCTTTTTTCCATAAATCGCTTTTTGTACAGACTTTTTTTCTATGCGGTCTTGCCAGAAAAGCCAAAATGGATTATCATATAAAGGTATAAAGCCGCGCAGGCAAAAAGAAAGGAAAGATGCCATAATGAATCCGTATAAAATTGATTGGGAGCGTTACGCCGCTTTGGCGCGCCAGACGGTCGCCGAGGGCTGCGTCCTCCTGAAAAACGACGACCACGCGCTGCCGATCAAAAAGGGTGAACGCGTTTCCGTATTCGGCAGAATTCAGTTCGATTATTACAAAAGCGGCACAGGTTCCGGCGGCGCGGTCAATACCCGCTATGTCATCGGCATTCTCGATGCGCTCAAGAGCTGCCCGGACGTCCGGGTAAACGAGAAGCTCGAAACGGTTTACCGCGATTGGGTTGCGGAGCATCCGTTTGAAAAGGGCATGGGCTGGGCGCAGGAGCCGTGGTGTCAGGAAGAAATGCCGGTTTCCGCAGAGCTTGCCGCAGAAGCCGCAGCAGAGTCCGATATCGCCGTCGTCATCATCGGCCGTACGGCGGGCGAGGATAAGGACAACGGCCCCACGGCAGGCAGCTACCTGCTCACACAGGAAGAGGAGCAGATGCTTGAAGCCGTCTGCGGCGCGTTCAAGCGTGTGGCCGTGCTTTTGAATGTCGGCAATATCATCGATATGAAGTGGGTCGCGAAATACGATCCCGCCGCCGTGATGTATGTCTGGCAGGGCGGTCAGGAGGGCGGCGCAGGCGTGCTCGATGTGCTCACCGGCGCGGTTTCCCCGAGCGGCAAGCTGAGCGATACGATTGCCTTGGATATTGCGGACTATCCGTCCACCGAGGGCTTCGGCGATCCGGTAAAGGCGGTTTATAAGGAAGATATTTACGTCGGTTACCGCTATTTTGAGACCTTTGCGAAGGATCGCGTGCTGTATCCGTTCGGCTTCGGTCTCTCATATACTACGTTCGACATGGAAATCGCGGGCTTTGAAGCGGATCAGGACGCCTTCAGGGAGGTTGTCATTGTCAGAAATACCGGCGATGTTCCGGGCAAGCAGGTCGTGCAGGTTTATGTCGAGGCGCCGCAGGGCAAGCTCGGCAAGGCTGCGAGAAGCCTGTGCGCGTTCAAAAAGACTGCGGAGCTGCAGCCGGGCGAGAGCGAGGCCGTGGAGATTACGGTTGAGCTCGCAAAGCTTGCGTCGTATGATGACAGCGGCGTGACGGGACATAAGTCCGCTTATGTCCTCGAGCAGGGCGAATATAAGGTCTATACGGGCGACTGCGTCCGCTGCGCAAAGGAAAGCGGCAGCTTTACCGTGGAAGCGGATACCGTCACGGAGCAGCTCACCGAAGCCTGCGCGCCGGTGGAGCCGTTTGACCGCATGCATGCCGTTCTCGAGAACGGCGCGTACAGCGTAGTATGGGAGCCGGTTCCTCAGCGCACATACAGCATGAAGGAGCGCAGCGCGGCGGCGCTGGAGCCGTGTGCACCGTATACCGGCGACAAGGGGCTGAAGCTCGGCGATGTGTTTGACGGCAAAACGACGCTGGATGAGTTTATTGCGCAGATTCCGGATGAAGAGCTGATCTGCCTTGTCCGCGGCGAAGGCATGAACTCGCCGAAGGTCACGCCGGGTACCGGCGGCGCGATGGGCGGCGTTACCGACGGCCTGCTGCATTTCGGCATTCCGACGGCCTGCTGTTCGGACGGCCCTTCCGGCATCCGCATGGACTGCGGCACAATCGCGTTCAGCCTGCCGAACGGCACGCTGCTGGCCTGCTCGTTCAGTGAGGAGCTGAATGAGGAGCTGTTCGCCATGCAGGGCCTCGAGCTGCGCAAGAACCGGATCGATACGCTGCTCGGCCCGGGCCTCAATATCCACCGCAACCCGATGAACGGCCGCAACTTTGAATATTTCTCCGAGGATCCGCTCCTCACCGGCAAGATGGCGGCAGCCCAGCTGCGCGGCATGCAGCGCTGGGGCACAACGGGCACAATCAAGCATTTTGCCTGCAACAATCAGGAATTCCGCCGCACGGAAATCGACTCGGTCGTTTCGGAGCGTGCGCTGCGTGAAATCTACCTCAAAGCGTTTGAAACGGCGGTCAAGGAGGGCGGCGCCTACTACATTATGTCCACCTACGGCGGCCTGAACGGCCTGTGGACAGCGGGCAACTTCGATCTGCTCACCACCATTC
Organism: Hominenteromicrobium sp.; assembly: GCA_051880755.1. Classification (GTDB taxonomy): domain Bacteria; phylum Bacillota; class Clostridia; order Oscillospirales; family Acutalibacteraceae; genus Hominenteromicrobium. Next base: position 11,180 of record JBJEOO010000049.1, on the reverse strand, counting down.
TCCGCGGCGAATGGGGCTTTGACGGCGCGGTCATGACCGACTGGTGGGCAAAGATCAACGATGAAGGCGAGGAAGCGGTGCGCACCAACGTGGCTGCGATGGTTCGCGCGCAGAACGATCTGTACATGGTCAATGCCGATGCGAAGACGAACAGCGCAAACGACAACCTGCCCGAGGCGCTTGCGGACGGCCGGCTGACGCGTGCGGCGCTTGTCCGCGCGGCAAAGAATGTCTGCAAGGCGATTATGAAGTCTCCCGTTATGGAGCGCAGTCTCGGCCGCATGAGCGACGAGGAGCGCGAGGCGGCGGAGGATACGGCGAGTGAGGATTACGTCGATTTCGATATCGAATACCAGAGCATCGACGACGAAAAGCCGCTCGATATTTCCGCGCTCAATACGGAAAAGGGCGCGTCCACACTCTTCGGCATCCGCTATACGAAGAACGGCGTCTATAAGCTCGTGATGCGCGTCAGCTCGAATGCGGGCGATGTGGCGCAGATTCCGATGTCCATTTTCCTGGACGGCGGCCTCAGAGGCATGATTATGATCAACGGCACCGGCGGCGAGACCATCACGGCGGAGCAGGAGATCGGCGTGCTGTTCGGCGGCACAAATTATCTCAAGCTTTATTTTGGCCAGACCGGCATGAACATTGAGGAGATCAAGTTTGTCTGTGTGCAGGCCTTTGAATAAGTTGTAAAATCACAGCAGAAGTCACCCGCTGCCTGTCTGGGGCGGCGGGTGAAAATATGTTTATCGGAAAGGATTGTTTGACATGAAACGATACGATGAGCAGCGGGCGTTCGACCTGCTGGGCAGAATCGGATTCACAAGAATTGCCGGCTCGCCGGAAGAGCTGAAAGCGGCCGAAATGCTTCAGGCCGAGTGTGCAAGCTTCGGCATGAAGGCGGAAATCGAGCCGTTTGAAATCGAAAGCGCGGTTGTGGAGGCGCAGCTCGAGGTGCTGGAGCCGTATCGGAAAACCTACACCGTGCGCGGCTACCAGTGCGCGGAAAGCACGCCGCCCGAGGGACTCACGGCGGAGTTTGTCTATATCGAAAACGCGCTGCCCGCGAACCTCGTCGACGTGCGCGGCAAGATCGTTCTGGGCAACGGTTTTCTGCGCGTGCCGGAGTTCCGCAGTGTGATGAAGGCCGGCGCTGCGGGCATCATCACGATCGACGGCTCCCTGCGCGACAAACTCGACGAAACCGACTTGCATCAGCGCAAGCTCCGCGCGGCGCTGCGCGCGTTCGGCAATGTGCCGGTCGTGATAATCCGCACGGCGGACGCGATGGAGATCGTCGCGAAGGGCGCGACGAAGGTCAAAATCACGCTGAAAAACGAAAACGTCAAGCTGACCTCGCACAATGTGATCGCCCGGATTCCGGGCACGGAGCACCCGGAGGAAATCATTTCCTTCGGCGCGCATTACGATTCCGTCGAGTTTTCCAAGGGCGTGTATGACAACGGTGCAGGCTCCGTCATCAATATGGAAGCGGCGCGCTGGTTCATGGCGCATCCGCCGAAGCGCACCGTACAGTTTTGCTGGTACGGCAGCGAGGAAATCGGCCTTGAGGGCAGCAAGGCGTTCGTGCGCGACCATCAAGACGAGCTGAAAGACCACCTGTTCATGATCAATGTCGACGTCGGCGGCCCGGTGCTCGGGTACGACAATGTTGTGGTTACGGCCGGGGAGGATCTGCTGCATTTCGTCGATTATATGCTGAAAATCAAGGGCCTCGCGGCTGCGACGCGGCAGGGCATCTATTCTTCGGATTCCATCCCCTTTGCCGATAACGGCATCCCGGCCATCAACTTCTCGCGCGACGGCGCACCGGGTGCAGCGTTCATTCACAACCGTTTTGATACCATGGCCTTCCTCTCCGCGGAGGCGCTCGGCAAAACGGCGGAAATTGTGCTCGAGTTTGCGGATGCCGTCATCAATGCGGCGGTGTTCCCGGTTGAGCGCAGGATTCCGGACAATATCCGCGAGGACGTGGACAAGTATCTTTATAAGAAAGAGCTTGCCGAAGCGAAGGAGAAGGCGGAATGAAACGGTATACCCTGTCCGAAATCCCCCATCTCGTACACGGGCGCACAAACGGCGAAACGGAGCCGCTGACGCTGTTCTGGACAGCCTCGGGGCTGGAGGTGAACGTCCGGGCCGCCGAGCTTTGGGTGGAGCTGCAGGCCGGGTGGTCCCTGCATGAGCCTTGGTACAGCTTTGAAGTGAACGGTGTGTTTTTCTCCCGGCGCATGGCAAAGCAGGGCACGGAGCGCGTCTGCATATTCCGTGGCATGAATCCCGATACCGTCAAAAACGTGCGCATTATAAAGGATACACAGGCCATGAATGCCGACCCGGAGAGCGTGCTGCAGATCTGCGCACTGGAGACGGACGGCGCGTTTGAGCCGGTGGAGCCGCGCGCGCTGAAGCTTGAGTTTATCGGTGACAGCATCACGAGCGGCGAGGGCGACATCGGCGCAAAGGCGGAGGAGGATTGGATCTCCATGTTCTTCTCGGCGCAGAATAACTATGCCGTGATGACGGGCCGCGCGCTCAATGCCGATATCCGCGTGATTTCGCAGAGCGGCTGGGGAATCGGCTGTGCGTGGGACAACAACCCGCACGGCGCCCTTCCGCCGGTATATGAGGAGGTCTGCGGGCTTCTGAGCGGCGCCAAAAACGAGGCGCTCGGCGCGCACCGGGCCAATGATTTCGCAGCGTGGCAGCCGGATTATGTGTTCATCAATCTCGGCACAAATGACTGCGGCTCCTTCAATCAGCCCGCCTGGCGGGATGAGAAAACCGGAGAAACGTTCCAGAACCGCAGAGAGCCGGACGGCTCGTTCTGCGCGGCGGATCTGGAACGCCTGCAGGGGAAGGCGACGGCGTTCCTGCGCACGCTGCGGCGCTGCAATCCGAAGGCCGAACTTGTCTGGATTTACGGCATGCTGGGGCTGGAGCTGGCCCCCGCGCTGGAAGCGGCGGTGGCGCGCTATAAAGCGGAAACAGGTGATGCACACGCCGCGTTTCTCGCGCTGACCGATGACCTTCCGAACCGCGGCTGCCGCAATCACCCGGGCGTCGGCGCACACCGCACGGCGTCGGAGGAACTGACCGCGTACATCCGGACACGGGCATAAATGCATAACGGAAGGCGTCTGCCGGGGATACCGGCAGACGTTTTTTTGTCTGCCAAAAGGCCGTTCAGGGGGCCATTATACGGCGTGTATGCATTTGTTGACAATAATTTTCGCGCGTTCGTGTGCCGAACGCCCCGAAAACGGCAGATCGGGGCGGATAAGCGGCGCTTCATGCGGGCGGAAAACATCCTTCGGAGGCGGCAAGATTTCGGGGGTTTCTTCTGAATTTTCCGGAGAAATCTGCTGGATTTTGTGGTGTAAAGCCGAATGGCCTTACACCGTGAAAATGAATCAGATCCGCAACAATATACGGCGTGGTATCAGAAAATGCAGAAAAACCGCTAAAAAGAGGGAAATGTAGGAGAATAAATATTCATGCCGGTGAATTCAAAATGTTTGTTCGCCCGCAAAAAAATTGCAAATTTTTTGCAAATTGCACAGAGCGATTCAAAAGAAATCCTGAAAAAAGGCAAATATTTGCTTTCAAAAAGGTTAAATAAGTTGTTATGTAAATTTATTTCTCATGCGGAATTCAGCATGTTGCACAAAAAGTTTGAGCGAAAAAACTTGACAGATAATCATTTTACCACTATACTCTCAGTGTCTTTTGAAGCCCCGGGAAAAGTGGGCTTTCAGGTGGTGGATTTGGAAGCGCGCGCGGAGCCGCCGCGGGCCTTCCGGGAAGGAAGAGTTCTCTTTTTGAAAGGAGTACACAGCTATGCGACATTTGAGAAAGCCGCAGAGAAAACCGCTCACCAGAGTGCTGATTGCATCCCTTTTGGTTGTACTGGTCAGCATCGGTTCGGTTGTGACGGTTATGGCCAACACGGTGGATATCACCGTGCGCGACGGCGAGGATGCGTATACGTTCAGCATGCTCGGAACCGACGCTGAAGAGATCCTTGCGCGTGCCGAGACCGAGGGCATGGCGCCGATCTCCGATATTGACACCTATGAGTTTTCCGAAGCGGACGGTATTCTGACCGTCTGGCGTGCCGTGCGCGTTTCGGTTGAAGCGGACGGTGCTTCCCACACTTTCATTGCGGCGAAGAACACGCTGCTTGCCGATGTGCTGGCGGAGAACGGCATCGTGCTCGGCGTGCGCGATACGGTGGAGCCTGCTGTGGATACACAGCTTACGGCGGACACCCGCGTCGTTGTCACACGCTCCAGCCGCGTTTTTGTTGAGGCGGACGGCATGCGCCGTATGCTCGACCTGCTCGGCGGCACGGTGGCGGATGCGTTGCAGGCCGCAGGCATTGTGCTCGGCGAGAGGGATTCGGTTTCACCTGCCGAAGATACGCCGCTCAGCAACGGCATGCGCATCTATGTGGCGCGCTACATTGATGTAACGGTTACGGCAGACGGCGAAACGGGTACATACAGCGTTGCTGCGCACAGCTACGGTGACGCGGTCGAGAAGGCCGGCATCGTGCTCGGCGGGCAGGACCGCCTGTGCGTGGAAACGGCGGACGGAGAAACGACCGTGAAGGCGGATGATCCGGTTTCGGACGGCGATTCAATCCGCGTTATCCGCATCCGCACCGAAGAGGTTACGGAGACGGAAGCCATTGCATATGAAACGACCTACAAGGACAGCGATGAGCTGTATGAGGATGAAACCGAGGTTCTGACAAAGGGCGAAGAGGGCGAAAAACGCGTCACCTATACGGTCACCTATGCGGACGGCGAGGAAGAAAGCCGCGAGCCCTCTAAGGAAGAGATTATCCGTGAGCCGAAGGACGCGGTTGTGCGCCGCGGCACGAAGCAGCGCGCGGCCGGCGCTTCCGGCAGCGCCGGCACCTTCACGGATGCTTCGGGCAAGCAGGTCGCTTACGCGTACAGCCTGACCGGCTCCTGCACGGCGTATTACGCGCCTGAGGGTGCAATTACGTCGATCGGCGCAAAGCCGCAGGTCGGTTATGTGGCGGTCAACCCGAATATCATTCCGTACGGCTCGCTGCTGTACATCACCTCGCCCTACGGAACCTGGAACTATGGCTACTGCTACGCCATGGATACGGGCGGAGCGGCCATGGCGGGAGACATTGTGGCGGACCTCTACTACGACACCTATGAAGAGTGCTGCGCGTTCGGCAGACGCGATATGACCGTCTACGTCATCCGCGCGGGCTGGGAATAAAAGAAGCTATGGAATTCAAGCGTTCCGGCAGACTGTCTGCAGTCTGTCGGGGCGCTTTTTCATTGACGGCTTCCACCGGATATGATACAGTTAAACCGAGGAAATCTGCGGGAGGGCTGCGTCGTGAAAACGAAGAAAATCATCACAAGGCTGATTGCTGCTGCCGTGCTGCTGGCGCTCGCACACAGCATTTTGTGTATAACGGGGCGGGGACAACAGGATTTTCCGCAGTGCCCAAAAAGCGGAAAAAGCCGCGGAAAATCTGAAAAAAATTTTTTTAAAAACCCTTGCAATTCGGCAATTTCCCTGTTATAATAATTGAGCGTGACTGCGACAGATATGCGATGAAGCGGGAGGTTGCGGCTGAGACAGCCGGTTTTTCCGTGGAGTATGTCCGATTTTAAACCGGGCGACAACAATTGAAGCAAAGCGGCTCCCCGTGTGGAGTGGCGCGCGGAACCATGCGCTGATTTCTAAGGCGCAAAGGCCGGTCAGAATGCGCTTCGATGGTTTTTTATGTGCGGGTTTGTGTTTTCAACACCGGCCCAAAGGAATCCCGGAATTCACATCTGTGAATATCCGGTTTTTATATGGCTTCCGGCGAAACACCCGGAGCAGTGTTTAAAACATAAAGACCTGTACAGCCCGCCAACTTACAAAATAACAGGAGGCGATTTACGTGGCAGTCAAGGAAAAGATCAGGATAAGAATTAAGGGTTACGATCATCAGGTCGTCGATCAGTCGGCGGAGAAGATCGTGCAGACGGCAAAGCGCACGGGCGCGAGAGTTTCCGGCCCCGTCCCGCTCCCGACCGAGAAGCAGATCATCACGATCCTCAGAGCTGTTCATAAGTACAAGGACAGCCGTGAGCAGTTCGAGATGAGAACCCATAAGAGACTTATCGACATCTTAAGACCCAGCAACAAAACCGTTGAGGCGTTGATGGGCTTAGAGCTCCCCGCCGGTGTTGAGATCGAAATCAAGCTTTAATCGATGGTCGGCATAAGCCGCTCAACCTACAGGCAGGAGGGTCATGTCGGAGAGATCCGACCAATAACCTAAAGGAGGATACAAAATGCAGAAGGCAATCATCGGCAAGAAAATCGGCATGACGCAGATTTTCGACGAAAAGGGCAGAGTCGTTCCCGTAACAGTTGTGGAAGCCGGTCCCTGTGTGGTCACACAGAAGAAGACTGTTGAAAACGACGGCTATGACGCGGTTCAGGTAGGCTTCGGCGATCAGAAGCCGCAGCGCGTATCGAAGCCCCTCATGGGCCACTTCAAGAAGGGTGATGTCGCTCCGAAGAAGACCCTGAAGGAATTCCGCTTCGCGGACTGCGCCGCTTACAAGGTAGGCGACCTCATCAAGGCGGACGTCTTTGCGAACGGCGACAAGGTCGACGTTACGGGCGTGAGCAAGGGTAAGGGCTACGCCGGCGTCATCAAGCGCTGGAATTTCCAGAGACTGAAGGAAACACACGGTTCCGGTCCGGTTGCCCGCCACGGCGGTTCCAACGGCGCGTGCTCCAGCCCGTCCAGAGTCTGGAAGGGCCTGAAGATGGCCGGTCACCTCGGTGCGGAGAAGGTTACGGTTCAGAACCTCGCCGTTGTCAAGGTTGACGCCGAGAACAATCTGATTGCTGTGAAGGGTGCTATTCCCGGCCCCAACGGCGGTACGGTCGTACTGCGCGACAGCGTAAAAGCGTAAGGGAAGGAGGAATAAAGAATGCCTACAGTAGCAGTTAAGAATATGGCGGGCAAAGAGATTGAGACCATCGAGCTCTCCGCAGCGGTTTTCGGCATCGAGCCGAACGTCACCGTCATGAACGATATGGTTAAGGCGTATCTCGCAAACCAGAGACAGGGCACACAGTCCGCGCTCACGCGTGCTGAGGTTTCCGGCGGCGGCAGAAAGCCGTGGAGACAGAAGGGCACAGGCCGCGCAAGACAGGGCTCCACAAGAGCGCCGCAGTGGACACACGGCGGTATCGTGTTTGCGCCGAAGCCGAGAGATTACACCGTCACCCTGAACAAGAAGGTCAAGCGCCTCGCGATGCAGTCCGCGCTCTCCAGCAAGGTGCAGGACAACGAGATGATCGTTGTCGATGCGATCAAGACTGAGGGCTACAAGACGAAGAAGATCGCTGAGATGCTCAAGGCGCTCGGCAGCGACAAGAAGGCGCTCATCGTTCTCTCCGAGGTCGATGCAGAGGTCATCGCTTCCGCAGCGAACATCCCCGGCGTCAAGACCGCACAGGTCAACACGCTGAACGTATACGACATTCTCAACGCCGACAAGTTCATCGTCGCGAAGGATGCCGTCTCCAAAATTGAGGAGGTGTACGCATAATGAAAGCGCAGGACATCGTCATCCGCCCGATCATCACGGAAAAGTCCATGAACGGTATCGCGGATAAGAAATATACGTTTGAAGTCTGCAAGGATGCGAACAAGATCGAGATTGCCAAGGCAGTCGAGGAGCTGTTCGGCGTCAAGGTTCAGAAGGTCAACACCCTGAACGTGCGCGGCAGATTCCGCCGCCAGGGCAGATATGAGGGTTACACCAAGGCTTGGAAAAAGGCCGTGGTCACACTCACAGAGGGCAGCAAGACAATCGAGTTCTTTGAAACCATGATCTAAAATCGGTTCAAAGGGCCCCCCAAAGGGCATGAATGGGAAATCGCCCGATCCCGCAAAGCCAACTTAGAGGAGAGAAAACACAATGGCAATCATCAATTTTAAGCCGACCACCAACGGCCGCCGCAACATGTCCACCACGGACTACAGCGCGCTGAGCAAGTGTGGCCCGGAGAAGAGCCTGCTGGCTCCGAAGAATAAAGCTGCCGGCCGCAACAGCTACGGCAGAATCACCGTCCGCCACAGAGGCGGCGGCAACCGCAAGAAGTACCGCATCATCGACTTCAAGCGCCAGAAGAACGACATGACCGCAACGGTCCAGACGATCGAGTACGATCCGAACCGCTCCGCTTTCATCGCGCTCGTGCAGTATGAGGACGGCGAGAAGAAGTACATCATCGCGCCGAACGGCCTCAAGGTAGGCGACCAGGTCGTCTCCGGTAAGGATGCGGATATCAAGCCCGGCAACGCGCTTCCGCTTGCAAACATCCCGACCGGTACGTTTGTGCACAATGTTGAGCTTTATCCCGGCAAGGGCGCACAGCTGGCCAGAGCCGCCGGCATCATGGCGCAGCTCATGGCGAAGGAAAACGGCATGGCGCTGCTGAGACTGCCCTCCGGCGAGCTCAGAAACGTTCCGGATGCCTGCATGGCTTCCATCGGCCAGGTTTCCAACATCGACCACGAGAATGTGAAGATCGGTAAGGCCGGCCGCAAGAGAAACATGGGCTGGAGACCGACCGTCAGAGGTTCCGTCATGAACCCGAACGACCACCCGCACGGCGGCGGTGAGGGCAAGAGCCCTGTCGGACGCCCGGGCCCGGTCACACCGTGGGGCAAGCCTGCTCTCGGCTATAAGACACGCGCCAAGAAGAAGGCAAGCAATAAGTTCATCGTAAAGCGCAGAAACGGTAAGTAAGGCACGGAAAGGAGCTTAAAAGAAAATGAGCAGAAGCTTAAAAAAGGGTCCTTTTTGTCAGCCCGCACTGCTTAAAAGGATTCAGGCAATGAACGAAAACGGCGAAAAGAAGATCGTCAAGACATGGAGCCGCGCTTCCATGATTTTCCCGGATTTCGTCGGTCATACAATCGCCGTCCACGACGGACGCAAGCATGTTCCGGTTTATGTGACAGAGGATATGGTCGGTCACAAGCTCGGCGAATTCGCCCCGACACGCACCTTCAAGGGTCACTCCGGTTCCAAGACAAGCAGATAAGAGAAAGGAGAGTATAAAGATGGAAGCAAAAGCAGTTCTGAAGTATACCCGAATTTCTCCCCGCAAGGTTGAGATCGTTCTGGACCTCATCAGAAACAAGCCCGTAGACCTCGCTATGGCGATTCTCAAGCACACCCCGAAGGCGGCGTGCGAAGATCTCGAGAAGCTCCTCAAGAGCGCGGTTGCCAACGCAGAGAACAACTTCAACATGGACAAGAACAACCTCTATGTTTCCGAGTGCTTCGTCTGCCCCGGCCCGACGCTCAAGAGAATCCGCCCGAGAGCTCAGGGAAGAGCTTACAGAATTTTGAAGAGAACCTCTCATGTCACACTCGTTGTGAAAGAGAAGGAATAAGCGAGGAGGTCACATTATGGGTCAGAAAGTTAATCCCCACGGCTTACGCGTGGGCGTCATCAAAGACTGGGATTCCCGCTGGTTCGCAAAGAAGGCTGCCTTCGGTGATACGCTTGTCGAGGACTACAACCTCCGCAAGACGCTGAAGAAGCAGCTCTACCTCGCAGGTGTTCCGAAGATTGAGATTGAGCGCGACGCCTCTAAGGTCCGCATTCATATTCACTGCGCAAAGCCCGGCATGGTCATCGGCAAGGGCGGCTCTGAGATCGAAAAGCTTCGCCTCCAGTGCGAGAAGCAGCTCAAGAAGCCGGTCGTCATCAACATCGTCGAAGTCAAGCAGCCGGACCTCAACGCACAGCTCGTCGCGGAGAACGTTGCACAGCAGCTCGAAAAGAGAATCGCTTTCAGAAGAGCGATGAAGCAGTGCATCGGCCGTTCGATGAAGCTCGGCGCAAAGGGTATCAAGATCATGGTTTCCGGCCGTCTCAACGGCGCTGAAATCGCGAGAAGCGAGCAGTACCATGACGGCACGATTCCGCTGCAGACCATCCGCGCGGACATCGATTACGGCTTCGCAGAGGCCGCAACAACGTACGGCAGAATCGGCGTTAAGGTTTGGCTGTACAAGGGCGAGGTTCTCAATGAGAACCGCAGCCGCAGAAACAGCAAGAAGGAAGGAGGACGTGCGTAATGTTACTTCCCAAGAGAGTCAAATACCGCAGAGTGCACAGAGGTCGTCTGACCGGTAAGGCATACCGCGGAAATAAGGTGACATACGGCGATTACGGTCTCCAGGCCCTTGAGCCCGCATGGATCACCTCCAATCAGATCGAGGCGGCCCGTGTCGCCATGACACGTTACTGCAAGCGTTTCGGTAAGGTCTGGATCAAGATTTTCCCGGATAAGCCGATCACCCAGAAGCCTGCTGAAACCCGAATGGGTTCCGGTAAAGGTTCGCCCGAGTATTGGGTAGCCGTTGTTAAGCCCGGCAGAGTTATGTTCGAGCTTGGCGGCGTTTCGGAAGAGACCGCGCGCGAGGCGCTCCGCCTGGCCAGCCATAAGCTTCCGATCAAGTGCAAGTTTGTAGCTAAAGAAGGGGGAGAAGAGTAATGAAAGCTTCTGAAATCAGACAGCTCTCCGCTGAAGAGCTGAACACAAAACTGAATGACCTCAAAGCCGAGCTCTTTAACCTCAGATTCCAGCTCGCGATTAACCAGCTCGAAAACCCGATGCGCATCTCGGCGGTTAAGAAGGACATCGCCCGCGTCAAGACAGTGATCCGCGCGAATGAGCTGAACCGAGAGAACGCGTAAGGGAAGGGAGGATTAAGAAGTGAGCGAAAGAAACATGAGAAAGACAACTGTCGGCAAGGTCGTCAGCAATAAGATGGACAAGACAATCGTTGTTGCTGTTGAGGACAGTTACAGACATCCGCTTTACAACAAGATCATCAAGCGTACGGTCAAGAGAAAGGCGCACGACGAGAACAACGTGTGCGGCATCGGCGACAGAGTGCGCATTATGGAAACACGTCCCCTCTCTAAGGATAAGAGATGGCGCCTGGTTGAGATTATCGAGAAAGCCAAATAATCGGCTTTAGCAGAAGGAGGAATTTACTGTGATTCAGCAGCAGACTTACCTCAAAGTGGCCGACAACACAGGAGCGAAGGAGCTT
>JBJEOO010000048.1:0-3786 GCA_051880755.1 Hominenteromicrobium sp. | reverse complement strand
GGCGTGTTCTATGCCGCTCCTTCTCCGGACAGCAAGCCGTTTGTCGCGGTCGGCGATACGGTGCGCCGCGGCGACACGCTCTGCATCATTGAGGCAATGAAGCTGATGAACGAAATCAACAGCGATGTGGACGGCAAGATCGTCGAGATCTGCGTCGGCAACGGTCAGGTCGTCGAGTATGACCAGCCGCTGTTCCGCATTGTCTGATTCCGGGGAAAGAAGGAGAATCCGAATGAACAAGGAAGAAATCAAAAAGATCCTGCCGCACCGCGAGCCGATGCTGCTTGTGGATGAGGTGGAGCTTGTGGACGGCAAGGCGTTCGGCAAGTGCCATATCCGCGGCGACGAATATTTTCTGCAGGGCCACTTCCCGGGCAACCCGATTGTGCCCGGCGTGATCCAGTGCGAGATGCTCGCGCAGAGCGCGTGCGTCCTGCTGGCGGACGGCGCTTCGGAGGGAATGACGCCGGTGTTCACAAGTCTGGACAAGGTGAAGTTCCGCGGCATGGTGAAGCCCGGCGATACGCTCGAGACCGAGTGTGAGCTTGTGCGCCAGCGCGGCGCGTTCTATTTTGCAAAGGGCGTCGGCCGCGTGAACGGCAAGGTCTGCGTTTCCGCGGAGTTTTCCTTCGCGCTGATTCAGGGCTGAGTCCGGGCACAGGGAAGGAACCAAGCGTATGTTTACGAAGTTACTCGTTGCAAACCGCGGTGAAATCGCGGTGCGCATCATCCGCGCCTGCAAGGAGATGGGCATCCGCACCGTTGCGGTTTATTCCAAGGCCGATGCGGAATCCATCCATGTGGCGCTGGCGGATGAGGCGATCTGTATCGGCGAGGCGGCGGCAAAGGACAGCTACCTGAATCAGGAGCGCATTCTCAGCGCCGCGATCGCTTCCAAGGCGCAGGCCATTCATCCGGGATACGGCTTTCTGGCCGAAAACGCGGCGTTTGCCAAGCTGTGCAGAAAGCACGGCATCGCGTTTGTCGGCCCCTCCGGCGAGCTGATCGAGCGCATGGGCGATAAGGACGCCGCGCGCCGCCTGATGCAGCAGTCCGGCGTGCCGACGATTCCCGGCACGGAAATTCTTGAAAATGCCGAAGCGGCAAGAGCTGCCGCGGAAAAGATCGGCTACCCCGTCATGCTCAAGGCCTCGGCGGGCGGCGGCGGCAAGGGCATCCGCCTTGTGCGCGCCCCGGAGGAGATTGAGCAGGCGTTCAACACCGCCTCGAACGAAGCGCTGCGCGCGTTCGGCGACGGGCGGATGTACATGGAAAAATACATATATCCCGCAAAGCACATTGAGGTTCAGCTTCTCTGCGACGAACAGGGGCATGTGGTGTGTCTCGGCGAGCGCGAGTGCTCCATCCAGCGCAACAACCAGAAGCTGATCGAGGAGTCCCCGTCTCCCGGTGTCTCGAAGGAGAAGCGCCGCGAGCTGTTTGACGCCGCGGCGAAGGCGGCGAAGGCGGTCGGCTACGTCAATGCCGGCACGGTCGAATTCCTGATGGATAAGGAAAAGAACTTCTATTTTATGGAGATGAACACGCGCCTGCAGGTGGAGCATCCGGTCTCGGAGCTTGTCACCGGCAAGGATATCGTCAAGTGGCAGATCCGCATTGCGGCGGGCGTTGAGCTGGACTGCACACAGGACGACATCAAGGTGCGCGGCGCGGCGATTGAATGCCGCATCAACGCGGGCGGCGTGGGAAAGGTGAATTTCCTGCATATTCCGTCCGGGCCGTGGGTGCGCTTCGATACGTTCCTGTATCAGGGCTATGACGTGCCGCCGTTCTATGATTCCATGCTCGGCAAAATGATCGTTTTTTCCTCCACGCGCGAAGAGGCCATCCGCAAGATGCAGTCCGCGCTGTGCGAGCTTGTCATCGGCGGTCTGCCGACCAATATCGAAAACCAGATCGACATCATCCGCGATCCCGTTTTCCACAGCGGCGATTATTACACGGATTTTATCAAAAACCGCGAAGGATGAGAAGGGAGTAAACCGTTATGAATCTGATGGGCCTGTTCCGGTCGCCCCAGAATGAGCTGGAAAAGGGCGGCAAGCAGCCGAAAAATCTGCAGGAAGACCAGCACGAAATTACCAGTACCTGCCCGAAATGCGGCACACAGACGCCGGTTTCGGAGCTTTGGGACAACCAGAACGTCTGCCGCTGCGGGCACCATTTCCGCATGACGGCGCGTCAGCGCATCAGCTTTCTCGCGGATGAGGACAGCTTTACGGAGCTGGACGGCGATCTCACAAGCCGCGATATCCTCGAATTCCCGAATTATGAAAACAAACTCAAAAGCGCCCGGCTTTCCACGCGCGAAAAGGAGGCCGTCATCTGCGGTACCGCGCGCATTGAGGGCGAAGCGTGCGCTCTGTTCTGCATGGAACCGCATTTTATGATGGGCAGCATGGGCACCGTGGTTGGCGAGAAGATCACGCGGCTGTTTGAGTACGCCGCCGAGCACCGCCTGCCGGTGGTGGGTTTTACCGCTGCGGGCGGCGCGCGTATGCAGGAGGGCATTCTCTCCTTAATGCAGATGGCGAAAACGAGCGGTGCGGTCCGGCTGCACAGCGACGCGGGGCTTTTCTATCTCACCGTTCTCACCGATCCGACGACCGGCGGCGTGACGGCGAGCTTTGCGATGGACGGCGACGTGATTATGGCGGAGCCGGATGCGATGGTCGGCTTTGCGGGCGCCCGCGTGATTGAGCAGACCATCCGCAAGAAGCTGCCGGAGGGCTTCCAGCGCGCGGAGTTCCTGCTGGAGCACGGCTTTATCGATCTGATCACGCCGAGAAGCCGGCAGAAGGCGGTTATCGCGCAGCTTCTCCGCATGCATGACGCGCAGAAGCAGGGCGTCTGTACCCCGCCGGAGACGGAACCGGAAGCAGAGGAGGGCGAAGCATAATGGCAACGGCATATGAAAAGGTACAGCTTGCGCGCGGCAAGGGCCGTGCGACCGGGCTTTCGTTCATCCAGAATATTTTCACGGATTTTGTCGAGCTGCACGGCGACCGCCGCTTTGCGGACGATCCCGCAATCGTCGGCGGCATAGCATGGCTCGGCGGGCGCGCGGTCACGGTCATCGCTATTGAAAAGGGCGGAGACACGCGCGATAAAGTTTACCGCAATTTCGGCTCTCCGAATCCGGAGGGCTACCGCAAGGCGCTCCGCCTGATGAAGCAGGCGGAAAAGTTCCATCGTCCGGTTGTCTGCTTCGTCGATACCTCCGGCGCGTTCTGCGGCATCGGCGCGGAGGAGCGCGGACAGGGTCAGGCCATCGCGGAAAATCTCATGGAGATGATCGGCCTGAAAACACCGGTCGTGTCCATCCTTGTCGGCGAGGGCGGCTCCGGCGGCGCACTGGCGCTTGCCGTGGCAGACCGCGTGTGGATCCTTGAAAACGCCGTGTATTCGGTGGTGTCGCCCGAGGGCTGCGCGAGCATTCTCTGGAAGGATTCAAAGCGTGCGAAGGATGCGGCCGAGTGCCTGCACCTGACGGCGCAGGACATGGAAGCCTTCGGCGTTGTGGAACAGGTCATCAGCGAAGCGGGAAAAAGCAAAAGCGATGTTTTCGACCGCGTCCGCGCCATGCTGGAGATCCAGATCGACGCACTCTGCGAAAAGGATACCGATACGCTCCTCAAAGAGCGCTACGAGCGGTTCAGAAAATACTGAAATGACCAATAAGGAAGGGCTTCCCGGTTTTGGCAACGCCAGATAAGGAAGTTTTTATGTAGGGTACGGTGTAACTCAGTAGAATGGGTTACACCG
>JBJEOO010000047.1:0-3794 GCA_051880755.1 Hominenteromicrobium sp. | reverse complement strand
TATCTCGACATGGTTTCGGTCGGCGCGACGATGAATATTATTCTGGCGTCCGTCAAGGCCAAGGGCCTTACGGTCATCGAGAATGCGGCGCGTGAGCCGCATGTTGTGGATCTTGCAAATTTCCTGAACTCCATGGGTGCAAACATCAGCGGCGCCGGTACGGACGTCATCAAAATCCGCGGTGTGGAGCATCTCAGGGGTATTTCGTATTCGATTATTCCGGATCAGATTGAGGCCGGAACCTATATGGCGGCGGCCGCCGCCACACACGGCGATGTTCTGATCAAGAACGTTACGCCGAAGCATCTCGAGTCCATCACGGCCAAGCTGATGGAAATGGGCGTCACGGTCATCGAGTATGACGACGCCGTTCGCGTCCGCTGCGACGGACCGCTCAGCAAGTGCAACGTCAAGACGATGCCGCATCCCGGCTTCCCGACCGACATGCAGCCGCAGATCGCGGTTCTGCTGGCCATGGCCCAGGGAACGAGCATCCTGAACGAGAGCGTTTGGGAAAACCGTTTCCGCTATGTGGAGGAGCTCAAGCGCATGGGTGCACAGATTACGGTTGAGGGCAAGAGCGCGATTATTGAGGGTGTGGAATATCTGAAGAGCGCGACGGTCCGTGCGGTGGATCTCCGGGCGGGTGCTGCGATGATTATTGCCGGTCTTGCGGCGAAGGGTACGACGAAGATCGAGGAAATCGAGCATATTCAGCGCGGCTATGAGGATATTGTGGAAAAGTTTGTCGGGCTTGGCGCGGATATGTACCTGCGCGTCGACCCGCATAACGATGATAACGCGAGAATCGGATAATTCGTTTTCCGGCGTCGGCCGGAAAGTTTTCGCCCCGACGGCTTGCTGTCTGGGCGATTTTTATGCGGTTTATTTTTGGTTGGATCAACGGATCAGGAAAAAAAGGAGAATCAGCGGATGGCAGAGCTTTGTGCGCTGTACAGCGGAAGCACGGGAAACAGCTACTATATCGGGTCAAAATCGTCGGGGGTGCTCGTGGATATCGGCCGCAGCGCGCGTCAGACCGCCAACGTCCTCAGGCGCTGCGCGATCGATCCCCTCGCCGTCAGCGGAATTCTCATCACACACGAGCATTCCGACCATATCAGCGGCCTGCGCGTCTTTGCTTCCCGCTATCAGATCCCGGTGTTTTCCTCGCCCGGAACGCTTGCGGCGCTTGAATCGATGGGAATCCTGGACGGTTCCTTTCCCGCATATACCATAGAAGGAACCCTGCAGATCGGCGGAATGCAGGTCCGCGCCTTCCGCACACCGCACGACTGCGCGGAAAGCTATGGCTACCGGATCCGCACGGAGGATGACCGTGTTGTAACGGTTGCGACGGATCTCGGGTATGTCACGCCGGAGATCGAAGAAAACCTGATCGGCACGGATCTGGCCGTGATCGAATCCAATCACGACATCGGCATGCTGCGCACCGGCCCGTATCCGTATGCGCTCAAGCGGCGCATCCTTTCGGATTGCGGTCATCTTTCCAATACGGCGTGTGCCGAGCTGCTGCCGACGCTGTTTGAACACGGAACGAAGCGCTTCCTGCTCGCACATCTGAGCCGGGAAAACAACACGCCCGACATCGCGCGGCAGACGGCCGTCTGCGGGATGCAGATGGCCGGCATTGAGGATGCGCGTGCGTACATACTGGATGTTGCGCCGATTGAGAATCTGAACGGGCAGACTATGGAATTCTGAGGATACCGCAATGCTGGAAGTCAAAATCATCTGTATCGGAAAACTGAAAGAAAAATACTGGCGGGATGCGGTGTCGGAGTATGCGAAGCGGCTGTCCGCCTTCTGCCGGTTCTCCGTTGTGGAGCTGAATGAATCGCGTGTTCCGCAGAATCCGAATCAGGCGGAAATTGCAAAGGCTCTCGCGGAGGAAGCCAAAGCGGTTGCGGCGGCGGTCGGACACAGCGCGGTCTATGCGCTGTGCATTGAGGGCAGAATGCTTTCCTCGGAACAGCTTGCCGCGGAGCTGGAAGCGGCGGCGGTCGGCGGCGCAAGCAGTCTCGCGTTTGTGATCGGATCCTCACACGGGCTGGACGGATCGGTGAAAGCGCTCGGCAAGCGCATTTCGATGTCGCCGATGACGTTCCCGCATCAGCTTGCGCGCGTGATGCTCTGCGAACAGCTTTACCGCGCGTTTTCCATTAACGCAGGCACGAAATACCATAAGTAAAAAGGGGAAGGCCATATGATCAGAATTGAACGCACAAGTGTGATGAATTTTGAAAACGCCATTCGCGGCGCACGCAATCCGATGAACAGCTGGGACCGTATGGACAGCCATACGGAAGCGGACGGCACGTTTGTGCTGGGTGAGAATGACCGCAGTCTGGCCAAACGGCTCTGCGCTGCGGGCAGCGACCACCGCAAGTTTATCCGCCAGATCTTCGTTTCGGTCGATCTGACCGCGCCGCTGTACTGGTGGAAGGAGTTTGACACCTATAAGGTCGGGACAACGGCAAACTCCACGAGCACGATGCATAAAATTCACGCAAAGCCCTTTGAAGCGTCTGACTTCAGCTGCGAGCGTATGCTGCCTGCTGCGCGCGCCAGTCTGGATCAGACCATTGAGACGTTGGAACAGCTCCGCCGGGATTATCTGAAAACAAAGGATAAGGATGTCTGGTACAGCATGATTCAGCTCCTGCCGACCAGCTACAACCAGATGCGCACCTGTACAATGACCTATGAAAATCTGGTCAACATGTATTTTGCGCGGCGCAGTCATAAATTGGATGAATGGCACATATACTGCGCATGGATCGAGCAGCTGCCGTATTTTAAAACGTTCTTTCTGGAAAACGACGCCTGAGTGCGGTTCATATTTTTTCCGGCGCGGAGAGCCGTATTGTCTGCGCGGACAACGGCTTTCCGCGCTGAAATTTTTGTCTTTTGTTGTGCGAAATAGGCATGAATTCTTAACAAAATTGGATAATTTTCTCTTATAAACATATTGACAAATTCTAAAAATAAAAATATACTATAAATAATCATTGGCTTGTAATAATATGCATACCCAAGGTTCGGAACAAAACTATAAGGAGGCTGTTGTATGAAGAGCAAAAAAGTGCACGTACGTCTTACGAATTCGGAACTTGCAATGATGCAGCTGTTGTGGGAGGCAGGCCGTCCGCTGAACCGTGCAGAGATTATGGAGATTGCGCTGCGCGATCCGGACAATCCGCTTTTTGCTAAGAATTCCTTTCATGTCATTATCAACAATCTGATGGCATATCAGTTTATCGCTGCTTTTATGAACAACGGCGCCGGAAGAAAAAATGCGCGCCGATTTGCCCCGATGATCACGCGCAACGAGTATTTTGCGCAGCAGATTGCCACAACGGATCACTATAAGGCATCGGATATTCCCGAGATTGTCGCGGCGCTGTTCAAGTATACGAAGGGCGCGGACAAAGACGAGCTGCTGGAAAAAATCGAGATTGCGGTCCGCCGCAATACGAAATAAAGAGACGGCAAAGCACAGAAGAGGAGAGGCGCACAGCGGGTCTTTCCTCTTTTATTTTGCGCAAAAGTAACGATTTGTTTTCGGACTGTCCGGGGCATAATTTGTATAAAACTACCCTTGAAAAAGGCGGGCAAAACTGATATACTTTTATTACAGCGTGTGGCTTAACTGCGTAAATCCGGTTGAAGTCACACGCTGTTTTTGTTGCCCAAAACTTACGGCAAAGAAAGGGGTTATCATCATGCAGGAAACCAACGCCAATGCGTTTCTTGAAAAGGAAAAGCTCGGT